>DATBKA010000185.1:0-2118 GCA_036556105.1 Ilumatobacteraceae bacterium
TCGGTCACGGTTGGATCGAGGCGACGTGCCGCCTGCCAGAACACGCTCAGCGGTCCACTTCCACCGTCGTGGTCCCAGACACACGCCACGACGACCCCGCCCCGGCGTGTGACGCGGCGCATCTCACCCAGGCCGGCGACCGAGTCGGCCATGAAGTGCACGACGAGCTGCGCCAGGGCAGCGTCGAACGTCGCCTCGCCGAAGGGAAGCCGCTCGGCGGCGGCGAGTCGCACATCGACATCCGGGTGGCGTTGCTGGGCGGCATCCACGAACGGCTCTGACGGGTCGACAGCCGACACTCCCGTCGCTCCGACACGCCTGACGAGCTCGGCGGTCAACGCACCCGGTCCGCAACCGACATCGAGCACGCGCTGTCCCGGCGACACTGCGGCAAGGTCAGCCATCAGAGGCCCGAGTGGCACCGAGTACCGCCCCATGAACCGGTCATAGGCATCTGCTGCAACACGAAAACTCATGCCGATACGCTAGGCACATCGCCGACGTGGCCGGCATGCGCTGGCCGAGTCAGCTCGTGCGTTCCCTCACTTCGGCGAGCACAACAGGGTGCGGCAGCCCGTCCCACGTCGCGGTGAGCCCCATCGCCGGGCGAGGCGCCGACACGGGGCGATGGAACACGGTCATCTCGAACTGCTCATTGCCGAGCGTGACGCTGCTCGCATCGTCGTGTTCGATCTCGAAGCGATCGACAGGCACTCGCTTTCCTGTCCATCCCCCGCCCTGGATTCGGACCTTGCTCGGCGCGACGTACCAACGGCCTTCGTGCAGTGCCATCCCGAGGGCCTCGCCCTGGCCGGTCATCGCCACGGCGGCGAGCATGAGGACGAACCGGGGATCGCGCAACCCGTCGTAGACCCAGCGCGTGCCGAGCACGGAGTGGTCCATCTGGACGATGAAGCCGTCGTCGGCGCCGTCGAGTGGTTCGTCGCGGTAGGTCAGCGGGACCTGCAGCACGGCGTCGCCGGCCGTCACGAGGTGAGTCTCCATGCCGACTCTGCCGTCGGGGTCGTCGAACCGGTACGAGCCGATCACGTCGATCGGGACGTCGGCGGGCGGGCCCCACGGTTGCGTCGGTGCCCACTCGGCAATCAGCTCACCCTTTGTCGGCTTGATCGTCGCCACGTGGAAAAGTGCCATGGCCGGTGAGCCTAGACATGGACCGCGAGCGGACTAGGAGCTGACGGCCAGCTCGTCGAGGTAGGCCGCGTACTTCTCCAACGCCGCAGCGCGGCGTGTGGGGATGTGCTCCTGCGGCGGATCAGACGGGCGATATCCCTTCAACACCTGGCGAGCGACGGTGACCTTGTGCACTTCGTCCGGCCCGTCGTAGATGCGCGCTGCCCTGGCGGCTCGGTACATCGACTCGAGCGGCAGGTCGGTCGTGTAGCCCAGTGAGCCGTGGATCTGGATGGCGCGGTCGATGACGTTGTACATCACCCTCGCTCCCCAGAACTTGATGACGCCGATCTCGATGCGCGCATCGCTGTAGTGCTTGCCCGCCGCGTGCAACTGATCCATCTTCCACGCCGCCTGCAGCGTCAGCAGGCGCGCCGCCTGCATCTCGGCGTAGCTCTCGGCGATCCAGTCCTGCACCATCTGCTTGTCGGCGAGCAGGCTGCCGTGCGTGAAGCGCGTCAACGCTCGCTCGCACAACATGTCGAAGGCGCGTCTGGTCTGGCCGAGCCAGCGCATCGCGTGATGGATGCGGCCCGGGCCGAGCCGTTTCTGGGCGAGGGCAAACCCCTGCCCGATGCCGGCTTCGCCGCCGACGATGTTCTCGAACGGCACGCGCACGTCGCGATAGAGCACCTCCGCATGGCCTCCGGGTTCGCCGGTGCGGTGATCGGGCTCGCCCATCGTCGGCACGTCGCGCAGGATCTGCACGCCAGGCGTGTTCGTCGGCACGATGACCATCGAGAAGTTCTTGTATGGCTTCTCGTAGTCGCCGGTCTTCACCATCACGACGAGGAAGTCGCTGATCGACGCGTTCGACGAGAACCACTTGTGGCCGTTGATGACCCACTCGCCGCCGTCACGCACCGCCGCCGTCTTCAGCAAGGTCGGGTCGGCACCGGCGCCGGGCTCGGTCATCGAGAAGCA
>DATBKA010000186.1:0-8309 GCA_036556105.1 Ilumatobacteraceae bacterium
GCGACCGGTTCACGTCGGTCAGCGCCGCGTTCGGCAACGACTTGTCGACGTTGCCCGAGTTCCCCGCGGAGATTCGCGCTCCAGCCGGCACCGTCAACGGTGTCTCCAGCTTCCAGGTGCAGATCAGCGATCACGACATCACCACTCCCGGAGACGCGCCAAGCGTGCTCGTGGCGATGAACCCGGCGGCGTTGAAGGCCGACCTCAACCGACTCGAGTCGCACGGACTGCTGATCGTCAACAGCGACGCCTTCACCGAGCGCGACCTCAGCAAGGCCGGGTACGACAGCAACCCGTTGCTCGACGATTCGTTGGCCGGCTATCGCGTCGTGGAAGTGCCGATGACGTCGCTCACGCAGAAGGCCACCGAGCCGCTCGGCGTCAAGTCGCGCGATGCGGAGCGGTCGAAGAACTTCTTCGCGCTCGGGCTCGTGTCGTGGCTGTACTCGCGTCCCATCGAGCCGACGCTGGAGTGGATCGAAGGTCGGTTCAAGGACGAGCTCATCCGCCTCAGCAACATGACGGCGTTCACCGCGGGGTACAACTTCGGCGAGACCACCGAGCAGTTCGAGCACCGCTACGAAGTGCTCCCCGCCAAGCTTCCCGCCGGTGAGTACACGAACATCAGTGGCAACGTCGCTCTCGCATGGGGGCTCGTCGCCGCCGGGCAGCTGGCCAAGCTGCCGGTGTTCCTCGGCAGCTATCCGATCACGCCCGCCAGCGACGTGCTCCACGAGCTATCCAAGCACAAGCACTTCGGCGTGCGCACGGTGCAGGCCGAAGACGAGATCGCCGCCGCGGGCATGGCCCTCGGTGCGGCGTTCGCCGGCCACCTCGGGGTCACCACCACCAGTGGTCCGGGCGTGGCGCTGAAGAGCGAGACCACCAGTCTTGCCGTGTCGCTGGAGTTGCCGATGCTGATCATCGACATCCAGCGCGGCGGGCCGTCGACCGGTCTGCCCACCAAGACCGAGGCTGCCGACCTCAACATCGCCATCTTCGGCCGTCACGGCGAGGCACCGCTTCCGGTCGTCGCCGCGTTCAGCCCCGCCAACTGCTTCGACACAGCGATCGAGGCGGCGCGCATCGCCTTGAAGTACCGAACCCCGGTCATCCTGCTCAGCGACGGCTACCTGGCCAACGGCAGCGAGCCGTGGAACCTGCCCGACATCGCTTCGTTGCCCGACATCTCCGTGTCGTTCGCCACCGAGCTGAACCACACCAATGCCGACGGTACGGAGGAGTTCTGGCCGTACCTGCGTGACCCAGAGACGTTGGCTCGGCCGTGGGCGATCCCGGGTACGCCGAAGCTGATGCACCGCGTCGGCGGCCTCGAGAAAGAGGACGGGCGCGGCGACATCAACTACACGCCCGAGAACCACCAGCGCATGGTCGACCTTCGCGCTGCCAAGATCGCCGGCATCGCCAACGACATCCCTCCGGCAGTCGCCGTCGGCGATGTCGACGACGCCGACGTCTGCGTGCTCGGTTGGGGCTCGACGTGGGCGGCGATCGACGCCGCCGTGCAGCGCACCCGGCGCCGTGGCGTGAAGGTGGCCTGGGTGCACCTCACTCACCTCAACCCGCTGCCACCGAACCTGGGCGAGGTGCTGAAGAAGTACCCGCGGGTCATCGTGCCCGAGCTCAACCTCGGTCAGCTGTGCCGCATCGTCCGGGCCAACTACCTGATCGACGCCAAGTCGATCAACAAGGTTGCCGGCCTGCCGTTCACGGCGCGCGAGCTGGAAGATGCCATCGAAGGAGCCACGTCATGAGCGACACGATCGTGCCGATCACCACCAAGAAGGACTGGACCAGCGACCAAGAGGTGCGCTGGTGCCCGGGGTGCGGCGACTACGGCATCCTTCTGGCCGTGCAGCAACTGATGCCCGACCTCGGCATCGCTCCCGAGAACACGGTGTTCGTCAGCGGCATCGGCTGCAGCAGCCGCTTCCCGTACTACATGAACACCTATGGCATGCACGGCATCCACGGCCGCGCCCCGGCGATCGCCACTGGTCTCGCCGTGGCCCGACCCGACCTCGACGTCTGGGTGATCACCGGCGACGGTGACGGGTTGTCGATCGGTGGCAACCACCTCATCCATGCGCTGCGCCGCAACGTCAACCTGACGATCCTGTTGTTCAACAACCGCATCTACGGATTGACGAAGGGCCAGTACTCGCCGACCTCGGAGGTCGGCAAGGTCACCAAGAGCACGCCGTTCGGCTCGGTCGATCCGCCGTTCAATCCGCTGTCGGTCGCCCTCGGCGCCGAAGCCAGCTTCGTGGCGCGCACGCACGACCTCGATCGCAAGCACATGATGGACATCTTCCGCCAGGCTCACGACCACCGCGGTTCGTCATTCGTGGAGATCTTCCAGAACTGCAACGTCTTCAACGACGGTGCGTTCGACGACGTCACCAGCCGGCAGGTGCGCGAGGAGATGATGATCGACCTCAAGCACGGTCAGCCGATCCGCTTCGGCGCCAACGGATACAAGGGCGTGATGATGGGCAGCGACGGCCAGCTGCGCGTCGTCGAAGTTGCCGACGTCGGCGAGGATGCGATCCTCGTCCACGACGCCCACCGCGAAGACCCGGGCCTGGCCTTCGCACTGGCGCGGCTGTCGCACGACGACCACTCGGCGACCACGTTCGGCGTCTTCCGATCGGTCGATCGCCCCGACTACGGCATGGCAGTTGGCCGCCAGCTCGCCGAAGCGTCGTCGAAGAAGGGCCCCGGAGACCTGGCCACGTTGCTGCGCAGCAACGGCACCTGGACCGTCAACTGATCTCCACGGCCTGACTCGCCCGCCGAGCAGCGCCGCATGGGCGCGAGATCTGCCACCCGTGGGGTAACACCGCGCCCATGCGGGTTGCATGGGCGCGGTGTGTGCCACCGGTGGGGTGGTAGCGCGCCCATGCGAACCGGGGCGGCGGGTCAGTCGGGGGAGCGGGGGACGCCGTGAGGATCGGGCGGACGCTCGTCGCGTAGCTCGGCGACCAGCGCCACCAGCCTGCCCATCACCTCGTCGGCGGCAAGGCGGATCTCCTGGGCGGTCGGCTCCGTCGTCGGGCCGACGTGCATCAAGGCGCGCACGTCGATCGCCTCGCCGATCTCGGTGTCGACCTTCGGCCGGCGAACGAGGTTGAGCGCCAAGGCCGGCACGACACCACGCCGGCGCAGCACGCGGTGCGAGCCGACCATCGCCACTGGGACGATGGGTGCGCCGGTGCGCAGCGCCAGCCGGACCGCACCGGTCTTGGCGCGCTCGGGCCACATCATCGGGTCACGCGTCAGACGGCCTTCCGGAAAGATGCCGACGGCCTCTCCGGCAGCCAGCGCAGCGGCAGCTTCGTCGAGGGACGCGGCTGCGTCGGCGGCGCCGCGCTTGACCTTGATGAAGCCAAGCCGTCGCGCCACCGATCCCAGCACCGGTGCGCTGAACACGCCGGACGTGGCGAGCAGCCGGAGCGACCGGCCCATGCGCCGGCAGGCCAGCGCCAGCAGGATCCCGTCGGCGTAGCTGGTGTGGTTGGTGATGACGATGATCGGCCCCTCCGGCAGCTGTCGTGCTGCCCGACGCCGACCGCGCTCGCGTGCGACCTGAAGGCGACTGACGAGCGCAACCACAGTCCCGAGGACGGCGGCCAACACGCCGTAGAGGATCGCTCCGAGGCGACCCGGCTTGCGCCACATCGGCGATGAAGTCAGCCGGTGTAGAAGGAGTCGGCGACTGTGAGCGCCTCGTCGAGGATTGCCAGGCCTTCCTGCACTTCGTCGGCGGTGGTGGTGCACGGCGGCACGACGTGGACGCGGTTGAAGTGGGTGAACGGCCACAGGCCGCGCTGCTTGCACGCCGCAGCAAGGTCGGCCATCGGCTTGGCGTCGGCGCCGGCGGCGTTGTACGGAACGAGCGGCTGGCGTGTCTCCCGGTCACGAACGAGGTCGAGTGCCCAGAACACGCCCAAGCCGCGCACCTCGCCAACGCTCGGGTGGTTGGCCTGCAACTTCTCCAAGCCGGGCCCGATCACGTCGGTGCCGAGCATGCGTGCGTGCTCGATGATGCCCTCTTCCTTGAAGATGTTGATGCTCGCCACCGCCGACGCACATGCCAGCGGATGGCCCGAGTAGGTCAGGCCGCCGGGATAGGCGCGGTCGCGGAACGAGTCGGCGACCTTGCGGCTGAGGACCACGCCCCCGAGCGGGAGATACCCGGAGTTGACGCCCTTGGCGAAGCAGACGAGGTCGGGCTGCACGCCCCACTTCTGGAACGCGAACCACTCGCCGCAACGGCCGAACCCGGCCATCACCTCGTCGCAGATCATCACGATGCCGTGGCGATCGCACCGCTCGCGCACACCCTGCAAGTAACCGTCCGGCGGGACGAGGATGCCGTTCGTGCCGACCACTGTCTCCATCAAGATCGCGGCGACGGTCTGCGCACCTTCGACCATCAGCACGTCGTCGAGGTGCTCCAGCGCCCGCTCGCACTCCTCGGCCTCGTTGGTCGCGTGGAACGCGCTGCGATACGCATACGGGCCCCAGAACTTGACGACACCGGGCATGCCCGGCTCGCTCGGCCAGCGGCGCGGGTCGCCCGTGAGCATGATTGCTCCGTTGGTGCCGCCGTGATAGCTGCGATAGTGGGTCAGGACCTTGTTGCGGCCGGTGTGCAGCCGAGCCATGCGCACCGCGTTTTCCGTCGCCTCGGCACCGCCGTTCGTGAAGAAGACCATGTCGAGTTGCGAGTCGTCGATCTTCTCGGCGGCCACTTCGCAGATCAGCCGTGCCGCTTCACTGCGTGCGTCGTTGGCGTGGAACGGTGCCACGGTGCACAGCCGGTCCGCTTGTTCCTTGATCGCCGCGACCAGCTTGGGGTGCTGATGGCCGATGTTGACGTTGACGAGCTGGCTGGCGAAGTCGAGATAACGGGTGCCGTCCTCGGTCCAGAAGTAGCTGCCCTCCGCCTTCGTCAACACCACCGGGCTCAGCGCTGCCTGAGCACTCCAGGAGTGGAAGACATGAGCGCGGTCGTTGGCAAACGCTTGGTCGGGATGGGTGTCGAGCACGGTCATGCCCGCAATCGTATTCGACACAGCGGGTGGCGTACAGATCGCACTTTGTACCCGCACAATCCACCCACCTCCTCAGCTAAACGCAGTCAGGAAGTGGGTGCGTCGAGGGCGGCGATCGCCTCGGCGATGGCGAGCGTGCGTTGAGCGTTGGCCACGTGGAGGTTCTCGATCATCCGCCCGTCGACGGTGACGACGCCGCGACCGTCGGCCAGGGCCGCGTCGAAGGCGTCGATGATCCGCCGCGCCTGTTCGATCTCGGCGTCGGTCGGCGCCCAGGTGCGATTGGCGATGTCGACCTGGCCGGGATGGATCAACGTCTTGCCGTCGAACCCCAACTCGACACCCTGGGTGCATTCGGTGGCGAACCCGTCGAGGTCCTTGACGTCGTTGAAGACCCCGTCGAGGATCACCTTCCCGGCTTCACGTGCTGCCAGGAGAGCCGTGGCGAGATGTGGGACCAGCGCCCGTCGACCACCTACCAGGGGAGCGCGCAGCTCGCGGGCGAGATCGTTGGTGCCCATCACCAGCACGGTGACGCGCGGGTGAGCGGCGATCAGCCGTGCATCGAAGATCGCCGTCGGCGTCTCGATCATCGCCCACACGGTCATCGTCGGAGGAGCACCCGCCGCATCGAGTCGTTTCGAGACCTCATCGACATACGTGGTGGAGCTGACCTTGGGCACGACGACCGCGGCTGCGCCCGACGTGGCGATCGCCTCCAGATCGGCCGCACCCCACGCGGTGTCGAGCCCGTTGCAGCGGATCGTCAGCACTCGTCGTCCGTATAGCCCGGATCCCGTTGCGGCACACGCCGCGTGTCGCGCCGAATCCTTGGCGTCGGGTGCCACCGCGTCTTCGAGGTCGAAGATGATTGCGTCGGCCGGCAACGACTTCGCCTTCTCCAAGGCGCGCTCGTTCGCCGCCGGCATGTAGAGCACGGAGCGCAGCGGCTGCGTTGTCATGAGGCGAATCCGTACGCCGCGGCGAGGCTCGGATCACGATCGGCCAACTGCCGAGCCAACTCGACGACGACGCGGCATTGCTTCACCGAGGCGTCGTCTTCCATCTTTCCGTCGAGCATGATCGCGCCGGTGCCGTCACCCATCGCCTCGATCACGCGCTGGGCATGAGCGACATCGGCGGGTCGAGGGCTGAAGACGCGCTTGGCGATCTCGATCTGCGCGGGGTGCAGGCTCCACGCTCCGACGCAACCGAGCAGGTAGGCGTTGCGGAACTGATCCTCGCAGGCGACCGTGTCGGCGATGTCGCCGAACGGACCGTAGAAGGGGAGGAGCCCGAACGTCACGCAGGCGTCGACCATCCTCGCCAAGGTGTAGTGCCACAGGTCTTGCTGATGCGTCGGGCGCGGCGCCGATGGGTCGGCAGGATCGGGGTCGCCGCGCACGACGTAGTCGGGATGACCGCCGCCCACCCGCGTCGTCTTCATCCGCCGATTGGCCGCCAGGTCGGCCGGCCCCAGCGACAGCCCTTGCATGCGTGGCGACGCAGCGCAGATCTCCTCGACGTTGGCGACACCGCGGGCGGTCTCCAGGATCGCGTGGACGAGCAGCGGTCGCTGCAGACTTGCCTTCGCCTCCAACTGGGCGAGCAGCCGGTCGACGTAGTGGATGTCTTCCGGGCCCTCCACCTTGGGGATCATGACCACGTCGAGCTTGTCGCCGATCTCGCCGACGAGCGTCGTGATGTCGTCGAGGAACCAGGGCGAGTCGAGGCTGTTGACCCTCGTCCACAGCTGCGTGTTGCCCATCTCGAGCGATTGCCCGACCTTGACGAGCCCGGCCCGTGCGGCGTGCTTGTCGGCCATCGGGATCGCGTCTTCGAGGTTGCCGAGCAGAATGTCGACGGTCGGCACCACATCAGGCAGCTTGACCACGACCTTGTCGATGTGAGGAGGGAAGAAGTGGATGACCCGACTCGGCCTGACTGGGATCTCACGCCAGGGTGCAGGGGCACCGACCGCAAGCGGCTTGAAGAAATCTCTCGCACTGCGCACGCATCCCAGGGTATGTGTCGACGGGTTCGAGCACGAAACGGGCAAGATGGTCGGGTGGCGTCACGGTTCAAGGCAATTCTCCTCGATGCCGGCGGCGTGCTCGTGCTTCCCGACCCGACCGTGCTCGGGCCGCTGCTCGCCTACTACGGCGGCGATGCGTCGGTGGATGTCCACCGGCGTGCCCACTACGCGGCGATGGCGGCGAAGTCGACGGCGGGGAGGGGGGAGGACTTCTGGGATGAGTACAACCACACCTACGTCCGCGCCGTCGGTGTGTCGGAAGGCGACGTCGACGCGGCAGTGGTTGCCTTGCAATGCACACGCAACCCGTATCTCTGGCGGTGGCCGATCCCGGAGAGCTTCGCCGCCTTGAAGGCGCTGCAGGCCGCAGGCACTCCGCTCGGCGTGGTGTCCAACGCCAGCGGGCAGATCGACGAGGTGCTGTCGCGGAGCGGTGTCTGCCAGGTCGGTGATGGTCCGTTCGTGTGCATGCGCATCGTCGTCGACAGCCACCTGGTCGGCGTGTCCAAGCCCGACCCGCGGATCTTCGACCATGCCCTTCCGCACTTCGACGGCTTCGCACGGGAGGAGATCGCCTACGTCGGTGATTCGGTGACGCTCGATGTCGGCGCAGCACGCGCCGCCGGGTTGCACCCGATCCTGCTCGACCCGTACGACGATCACGCTGGCGCCGACTTCGACCGGATCACGTCCCTGCTGGAACTCGTATGAGCGACACCGGCGATCGACAGCAGTCGCGGCCCGGCGATCAGGTCAGCGAGCGCTGGGCGCGGTGGCGGATCGCGGTCGACCTCGAGGAGTACTTCACGCGTTGGCATCGCCTCGACCAGAGTGGACACTCGCCACACGGCGAGGCGGATCTCGTCGCCTCCTTCGGGCCATCGTCGGTGCTCGACGCAGGGTGTGGGATGGGCAGGGTGGCCATCGAGCTGCGCCGCCGCGGGATCGATGTCGTTGGCACCGATCTCGACGACGACTTGCTCGACTACGCCCGACGTGCCGACCCGAGCATCGAATGGGTCTGTGCCGATCTGGCCGCGTTGCGCCTCGACCGCCGGTTCGACGTCGTCGTGATGGCCGGCAACGTCATGGTGTTCTGCCGGCCTGCCGACCGGTCAGCGATCGTTGCCAACCTTGCCGGCCATCTTCCGGCTGGCGGCTTGCTCGTCGCCGGGTTCGATCTCGAGCGCGAC
>DATBKA010000187.1:0-4937 GCA_036556105.1 Ilumatobacteraceae bacterium
GAAGTAGATCGATTGCGGTGACAGCCTCTCGTGGAACGAGCGGATCTGTTCGATGTCGTCGCGACGGATCGGTCGGATGTGGGCCGTTCCCCCGTCGATCAGGACGACGTCGGACTCCCACTGACTGGGGTACGACGGCGGGGGAGCGACATCCGCATCCGCCGGCACTAGGCCGCCTTGCTCGACGTCACGCCGGACTGCACGAGTGCTCGACCCAACGCTTCGCCCCACAGGCGAGCCCGCTCCAACTCGCCAGTGGCGAGCGGGCCGGTCTGCCCTGTGACCTTGAAGCTGTTTGCCCTAGCGAAGATCGAGAAGCCGGCAGCGAGCAGTCCGCGCTCGATGGCTCGAACGGCCGACCCGGTGATGAACCGAGGCTGGTCGAGGCGCGTATCGAACGCGACACCTCGGCAGAGCGGGCCGACGCGCACGCTGCGCATCCACTCGCGGACGCCGACGTCGACCGCGGCGGTCGTGACATGGCCGGCTCGCTTCTCCACCTCGACGGCTGCGGCCTCGCGGGTGCGGCGGCGACTGAGGCTCCAGGCGTGGGTCGGTGCGCCGACGACGACGAGGTCGAATCCTTCGACCGATGCGGCGCGAACGTCGCCGGCGAGCGCGGTCTCGGCGTCGACCGAGAAGCGCAGACCATCGGCGACGGCCTCGGCGATCTGCCTGGTGTTTCCATACAGGGACTCGTACACAACGAACGCTCTCATGGCTTGTCTCCTTTGCCGCGAATCACCGTACGAGGGAGCGTTCGACCAGGACAGAGCCGCGGGACTGGTGGTGCAGGGACTTTCGGTCCTGAGTACTGAGCCACCTCGTCGCGTTGGCTCAGCTGTTCAGCCACGGGTACCGAGCAGTGTCTTTCCCCGCGTAGTCAGGATCGAGGTAGATGAAGACACGTTGGATGCGCCAGTCGCGGATCTCGAACACGTCGCACCAACGGCCAGCCCCCGATTCCGGCACGCCCGCTCGCCATGGCCCGTCCTGGTGCTCGCCGTGGCTGGTGCCTTCGGCCACGATCGTGTCGCTTCCGGAGAAGATCCAGTTGAAGTGGGAGAAGTGGTGGGTGATGCTCTTCAGCGTCGCCCCGACGTCGCCGAACAGCTTGCCGATCTGGTCCTTGCCGTTGGCCAGACCCCACTTCGGGAAGTAGACCTGGGCGTCGTCGGCGAAGAGGGACAGGATGCTGTCACCGGTCGACGTCACGCCGCCGTTGTCGAAGGCCTTCAGGTACTCGATTGCCACCGACTTCCGCTGCTCGTCGGTCATCGTCTGGGTGGTCAGCGCCATGCCTGCCTCCGTGATCGTTCGAGGTGAAGCCCCGGAGATTACCCCCTCGCTGCGTTTGCGGACTCCAGGCCCTCATCCGGGCGCGGCGTTCACAAACGCCGCGGTGATGCGGGGGGCGTCGGTACTGCCGTGGGGTCGAGCACGAGGATGCGCCGGCCGTCGACGACCGTCAACGGCCGGTAGCGCTCGCGCAGCAGCCGGTCGACTTGGCCGGACGGATTGCAGACTTGGGTGCTCTGGTACTCGACGACGTAGGTCGGCGCGTCGTCGCCGGCGAACAGCCCGACGAGCTTGGCTTGTGCGTCGCGGCCGTTGAGCACGCCGTCCTGCCACAGGAACGGATACGGCGACAGCGAGTCGGCGCTGGAGTACAGCGCCGCGCTCGCGCACATCGCGAAGATCGACGAACTGGACGTGTCGTGTTCGCGGTACCAAGCGGCGACTCGCTCGTTCATGGTCGAGCGCGGGTCTCCGCTGGCAACGTATGTCGCCTCGTCGCGATCCATCGTGACGACTTGCATCGTGCTGATCACCGAGGGCAGCACCAACGCGGTTGCTAGTGCTGGCAGCACGAGCCGCGGCAACGAGCGGTGGACGCCGACCGCAGCCGCCACCGCCAAGGGAAACGTCAACGTGACCCAGTAGTGACGGTGGAACAGGCCTCCGGCGAGGAACGTCGCCACTGCGCAGAACACCCAGGTCGGGATGAGGATCGTCGCACGCGTCACGTGGTGCGGCCGGCGCGGCAACCACAGTGCAATCCCCGCCGCGGCTGCGCCGATGAGCGGCAACATCGTCGGCGCGGCGATCGCCGCCGTTTCGCCGAACCTGCCCCAATCGGCGCGCGACGTGGCGTTGATCCCCTCGAGGCGATACCCGGCGACTGCGTACCACCACGCGCCGATGCCGACAGCGGCACCGTGGGCGACGAGCACGGCTACGACTGCCGCCGTGCCGGCGACGAACAGGGCGCTCTCGCGGAGCACCTGTCGCCATGTCCGTTCGCGCGTGACAACGCCGGCGAGCAAGCACACGAGTACGGCGGCGAACCCGTCGCACCCCGATTGCTTGAGCGAGATCGCGCAGCCGGACAGCACCCCGGCCGCGAACAGCCATGACTGACCGCGGCCGCGGAACATGTACGCGCAGGCCACCGCCACTCCCGTCGCCGCGGTGGCTCCGGCGAGCAACTCGCCATTGGCGATGAACCCTTCGATGCGTGCGTTGGCAGAGGCCACGGCGACGAACACCGCAGCGAGCGCAGCGGCGCGCGATCCAGCGATGGCGAAGGCCACGTACGCAACGGCGGCGACTGCTGCGCAACCGAAGATCATCGCCATCACCCGGATCGCCGGATCCGAACCACCGGTGAGCGCGTCCCAGATCCGGAACACCACGAGCAGGCCTTGCGGTCGATCGACCCAGGTGTCGGTGTACAGCTTGCGCCCGGATGCCCAGGCCCGCGCCACGACCAGATACCCGCCTTCATCAGAGGTCAGCGGCGTCGTCAAGAACCGAGCCCGCAACGCGATCGACAGAAGCATCGAGGCCGCTACAGCGCGACGTGGGAAGCGTTGTTCGGGCCAGCTGAGAAGGGCGGTCACCGGCAAACGGTTCCCGTCCCGCCCGAGTTTCGAACATGGTCACGCCGTGATGGTCACCAGCTTCGTGGCGCCGTCGCACTCCGGCTCGAGGGGCGTCCAGGTGAGCAAGGCCGGGCCGAGCTCGGCATCGGCGGGTACCGGCAGCTCCATGTGGAACACGACCTGCTCGCCGAAGCGGAGGCTGATGCCGTCGCCGCAGTTCATCAGCAGTTGGGCGGTGCTCATCGGCGGCCGGATCAAGGCATTGACGTCGGCGAAGAGGGACTCCTCGTAGATCGGGCACGTGTCGGCAGCCAGGTCCCAATCGACCGCTTGCGGGCTGATCACCACGTCGTAGCGGAGTGTGTCGCCGGCACGAACCGAGTCCGGAGCGCGGATCGTGAACCGCAGGTGGTTGAACGGGTTCTCGATCGAGCTGGCCTCGATCGGTTGGTACGGCTGGACCTGCATCGTGCCCGGGGTGTCCTGGTTCTCGGGAGGGATGCAGTTGTCGACCGGAGCAGCGCTCACCTCAAATGGCACGGTCGTCGACTCGCCGTCGATGGTGAGCTTCAGTTGCGTAGATGCTCTGCCGCCGCAGACGTTGTTCGACAGCGGGCCGAGGTGGGCCATCGCCCAACTGTCGGGTTCGAGGACGACCGCTTCCGTCGCCGGTTGTCCCAGCAACGTCGGGTCGGTGCTCTGCACGACCGTCTCGTCGGGTCCGAGCAAGGCGACATCCGGCGTGCCGCTGATCTGACAGGCTTCGGCACTCTTGTTGCGGACGAGGAGTTTTCCGTAGACCGTGCCCATCGCTCCTTCTGTCTGTGGTTGGACGTCGAGCATGTCGGCAGTGCACACAGGGGCCGTGGCGACGGAGGTCGGCAGTGTCTGGGCGAAGATCGGGCGCTCGTGTGGCGTCGCCGGCTGATCGAGGAAGTCGATGCGCTGTGGCGGGTTGAGTCGCGCCAGATCCACGGCACCGTCGGCGACGCGCATCAGGATGGTCCCGTCGACGTCGCTGGCCGCCAGTTGCCATCCGTTGTCGAGCGTGGACCACTCGCCCGTGCCGTCGGCAGCGAGGATCGCCAGCACGGTGTGGTTTGCGTCGATCGGAAGATGCAGCACCGATCCACCATTCGAGGATGGGAACGGACCGACGAGTCGGGCGAACGAGAACTGCACCGTTGGATCGTTGCGGATGCTCAGCGGCCAGTCGTGGGCGCCGTTAGGGTCGCGGATGGTGACGACGCCGCCATTGGTCGGATCCCCGTCAATCGTGGCGACGGCGTGGACGGGGCGATCGAGTGTCGTCGGCGCTCCGATCTCGTCCACGTACCCCAGCAACGTGTCACCCGTTGCTCGGTCGATGATCCCATCTGGGCCGTGGCCCAGAACCCCGGAGTTGGCCACGCTTGTCGGCCCTCCAACTCTCGACACGGGAGCGGAAGCAACCACCTGCCCGGCACGCTCGCCCGACAAGGCGACGGCGGCGATCGATACCGGCGAATCGGCACCGTCAGCGGCCACGAACGTGTACAGCACGTCTCCCGGCCCGGCCGCCATGCTCTCGACCGGGGTGACGTCGAGCTGCAGCGGCTGCCGATCGCCACCCGGCGAATGCGGGTCGATCAGCGTTGCCGTCGATCCGGCAACGACCACGATCCGGGTGTCGCCAATGGCCACGAGCGGCTCGGCACCCTGCTCGTTCAGGGTCACCCACGGGAAGACGTTCAGCGCCGGGGGAAGCGATTGGTAGTCGACGGAGATGACGTTCGACGACGCCGGCAGGGTGATCGCCGGCTCGGTGTCGGGCGGTGTCGAATCGACCGTCGTCGAGTCGACGTTCGATGTCGACGGTGCCGTCGGCTCGCTGCCTGGCACGACGCTGGCACGCGGTCCGTTGTTGGAGTACAGCACGACGGCCACGACGGCCGCCGCGGCGAGCCCCAGCGTCGCCGCGAGGGCGACCCAACGGCGCGGTTGGATGCGGTGCGGCGGCACGGCGACGATCGGGGCGTCCCCGGCACGGAGCCTGGCCAACCCGGGCTCGAG
>DATBKA010000188.1:0-3222 GCA_036556105.1 Ilumatobacteraceae bacterium
GCGGTGACGATCACAGAGGTCATGCTGTGGCCACCGTCGTGGCCTTCGTCGTCGATCACGACGAGTTCGGCGTCGGGGAGCACCTTGTTGAGCTCCCAGGCTGTGTCGAGCGGCCCGCTGATGTCGAGCCGGCCGTGCACCATCACGATCGGGATGCCGGCGAGGCGGTGGGCGTTGCGGAACAGTTGACCGTTCTCCAAGAACGCGGCGTTGGACCAGTAGTGGGTCACCAGTCGGGCGAAGCACAACCGAAATCGGGGATCGTCGTAGCGGGTGTTGTGCTGGTAGCCGGGATACGTGGCGATGTGTGTGTCTTCCCATTCGCACCAGCGGAGGGCGGCACGCTCGTGCACGGCGGGATTGGCGCTGTCGAGCAGACGTGCGTACGCCGCGGCGAGGTCACCGTCGCGATCTTCGGTGCGCACGCCGTCGCGGAACCGCTCCCATTGCTCCGGAAAGACGCGGCCCATCGCTCTCGTGATCCATTCCACCTCGGCGCGCGATGTCGTGCCGACACTGGCCAGAATCATCTCGGTGACGTGATCCGGGTGCGCCTGGGCATAGGCGAGGGCGAGCGTGGTGCCCCACGAGGCGCCCCACACCAGCCACCGCTCGACGCCGAGGTGCTCGCGCAGTCGCTCGATGTCCGCGATCAGATGGTTGGTGGTGTTCGTCGACAGGTCGACGACGGGCTCGCCGGCATACGGTGTGCTGCGCCCGCACTGGCGCTGATCGAACTGGACGATGAAGTACCGCTGCGGATCGAACATCCGCCTCGTGCCCGGTGACATCCCCGAACCGGGACCACCGTGGAGGATCACTGCCGGCTTCCCCTCCGGATTGCCGGCCGTCTCCCAGTAGATCTGGTGGCCGTCACCGACGTCGAGCATCCCCGTTCTGAGGGGCTCGGTCAGCGGGTGGGCGGAGTCGGTCACGTCCTCAGTTCTAGCGCCGGGCCGAGCCACACATAACCGACGGCGACCACGGTCGCTTCGGCGGCTCCCCACGGCAGGGCGCCGACGACGGTCGTTTCCGCCCACGACATCACTGCGAGGGCGGCGAGGAGTGCCGCTGACGCACCGAACAGCCACGGTTGCGCTGCCATCGCCCGGATGATTCGTTCGGGCATGGCGAGCACGGAGTTGCCCATATCGGAGCCGTCGGCTTCGGGAGCGGCCAGCGCGGACTCTACGGTCCGTCGCCAGCGGGCGCAGCCGAGGATCGCGGCGAGCGAGGCGCCGATCATCATCACGAGTCCGGCAACGAGCGGCGCGAGCCGTCCATTGGGAAGGCCTCCGACTGCGTCGACCAAGGCAATCGTCCAGCCGGTGGTCGTGGCGAGCAGCCCACCGAGGAAGACGAACGTGGCGCGGCGGACCAATCCGAGATCGGACCAGGTTGGTCTCGTTCGCCAACGGGCAGCCGCACGAGCGAGAACCCGACCACCGGCGACGACAGCAAGTTGCAAGCCGACAATGCCGGCGAAGAACGCGATCTGGCGAACGAGTCCCGCCGGCTTCGGTAGCCCCGGCGACGGCTGCGCCACGGTGGCGATCAGAAACCCGGCGACCACGACGACACCGGACGCGGCCATCGCCAACGGCGCCCGACGAACCGTGGCGATCGCCGCGTCGCGGTTGATCTGTTCGGCGATCAGCATCGCTGGCCCGAATGCGCTGATCGCCCGTTGTCTGGCGACGTCTGGGTCGAGCCCCTCCTGCTGTAAACGGTCTGCGGCGTCGGCGAGATGGTCGCCAACGTCGTCGAGGATGCGGTCGCGCCGGCGGCGCGGCACGCGCAACGCAGCGCGCAGTTGAGCGAGGTACTCGTCGATCACGCCGGCCTCGGGGTGAGGATGTTGGCCACAGCTGTCGAGAACTGCACCCAATCGCGACGGCTGGCCTCCAAGGCGTGCCGTCCCTGGCGGGCCAGTCGGTAGACGCGCCGGGAGCGTCCAGCCACGCTCGATCGACTGCTGGTGACCGCGCCGGCATGTTCGAGGCGGTACAGCGCCGGGTAGACGGTGCCTTCCGGCAGGGTGAACAACTCGTCGCTGCGCAGGCGGAGCTGCTCGATGATTCCGTAGCCGTGCAGCGGACCATCCTCCAACACAGCGAGCACCAACGCGTCAAGGTGTCCCTTGAGCAGTTCAGAGCGCATACCTAGGGACTCTAGGCATACGCAGAGGACGCGATCAAGGCGCGTCCGGCGCAAATGGTGATCTGCCGCCTACGCTCTTGCGCCGTGCGTCAGTCGAAGCTCATCACCGTCTCCCTCGCCGCGATCGTCTTCCTCGCCGCGTGCGGCAGCGATTCCAGTGCCACCTCCGATACGCCGGTTGTCAAGCCGCGGATCGTCATCAGTTCGACGACCGATCCGCAGAGCGTGTTGATCGCCGAGATCTACGGCCAAGCATTGGAGAAGGCGTCGTTCCGTGTGGCCCGTAAGAAGGCTTCCGAAACCTCCGACGCACTGTTCGCGGCCGTCGAGTCCGGCACAGTCCAGATCACCGGCGCGACCGCGCAGGAGCTGTTCGCATGGACGCAGTCGAAGGCGGCAGCCAGCGACGCGCTGCCGAACACGACGGCGTTGCAGACAGAAGCGATCGCCAAGAACCTGCCGACGACGATGAAGATCGGCGCAGCGTCCACAGCCGAGGACATCGACGTCATCTTCTGCTCCGCCACGTTCACCGATGCCAACACGATTGCCACGCTCACTGATCTCGGCACCAAGCCGGGCACGGCGACGCTGGCTGCGCCCGACGGCTTCGACACCGCCACGCCTCTCGGCGCGGCGACGTTGAAAGACACGTATCAGATCGAGTTCAAGTCGGTCGTGCCCACCCCGATCGACCAGACGCTCGAGGCGGTCACATCGGGCACCGCCGACTGCGGCGTCGGTCGATCCGGCGATCCGGCGCTCGCCCCGGTCACCCTCAAGATCTTGCAGGACGACAAGGCAGTGGTGCCGAACAACGTGTTGCTGCCAGTCCTCACTGCAGACGCCGCCACCGCCGACGTGACTGCCGTGCTCGACGCGACGAGCGCGCGGCTCACCACCGAGCAGCTGCGCGCGTTGAACCAACGGCTGGTTGACGGCGCCACACCGGAGCTCGCCGCCAACGAGTTCGTCGGTGCCGGCGGCTGACCCTTACCGGGCGCGGATGTCGAGGCTCTCGCGCTTGAGGATCGTGTACTTGCGTTCGTGCTGATCGATCCA
>DATBKA010000189.1:0-2886 GCA_036556105.1 Ilumatobacteraceae bacterium
GTCGTGTTCGAGCGTCAGCAGTGGACCGGCATCGTCGAGAAGCTGACGACCGCGCTGTCGAGCAGCGACAGTCCCGACGTCATCGAGCTCGGCAACACGCAGGCTCAGGCGTTCGAAGCGGCCGGCGCGCTGTACGACCTCACCGACAAGAAAGCCGAGCTCGGCGGCGACGATCTGCTGCAGAGCCTCGTCGAAGCGGGAACGTACGACGGCAAGTTCTACGGCGTGCCCTACTACGCCGGTGCCCGCGTCATGCTGTACCGCAAGGACCTGTTCACCAAGTCCGGTCTCGACGTGCCGAAGACGATCGACGAGATGCTCGCCGATGGTGAGAAGTTGAAGGCCGACAACGCCAGCACTCCAAACTTCTCGGGCATGTACCTCCCCGGCAAGAACTGGTTCGCCGCCTTGCCGTTCCTGTGGGTCAACGGCGGCGACATCGCCGTGCTCGACGGTGACAAGTGGACCGGCAAGCTGTCGTCGCCGGAGTCGATCAAGGGCCTCGAGCAGTACCAGGAGTTCCTCAGCAAGACGAGTGGTGCACCGGTCGACGGCGACGACTCCAAGGACTACATCGCCTTCTGCAACGGCGAGGTCGGCATGATGCCGGCCCCGGGTTGGAAGCCCGGCCAGATCGTCAACCCCGACGACGGTTGCCCCGACATGGAAGCGAACATCGGTGCGTTCGCTCACCCCGGCCTGACCGCCGACTCGACGGCTCCGGCCTTCCTCGGTGGCTCGAACCTGGCCATCTCGGCCAAGTCGGCGCATCCCGATCTGGCCTACGACCTGCTCAAGATCATCACCTCGCCCGGCTACCAAGAGCAGTTCGCCAAGCAGGGCACGATCCCGGCACTGAAGTCGCTGTTGCCGATGGTGAGTGGCAGCGAAGGTGCGGTCGCCCAGGCCAAGGCTGCGGAGAACAGCCGCTTCGTTCCGTCGAGTGAGAACTGGGCGGCCGTCGAGGCGAGCAACGTGCTTCCCGACATGCTCGTCGCCATCGCCGGTGGCGCCGACGTGGCGAGCGAAGCAGCGAAGGCCGATGCGGCGATCGAAGGGATCCTCAACGGCTGATCGTCCGGAGGACGACAACAGGCCTGGGAGACTTCCGCCATGGAACACGTCGACGGCATTCACCTCCGCCGTCGGCGTGTTCGGCCGATGCCGTACGTGCTGCTCGTGCCGGCGGTGGTCGCTCTCGGGTTGATGCTTGGTTTCCCCCTCGTCCGGCTGGTGACGCTGGCGCTGCAGGACTTCGGTCTCAAGCAGCAGTTCGGCGCACCAGCCGAGTGGGTGGGGTTGCGGAACTTCCGCGACATCCTCGGCGACGACGAGTTCTGGGCGGTGTTGCGCCGGACGGTCGTGTTCTGCGCGGTGAACGTGGCGCTGACGATGGCGATCGGGATGGCGGTTGCGTTGTTGCTGAAGCAGTTGGGCAAGAAGATGCGTCTGCTGACGATGCTCGGTCTGATGCTGGCGTGGTCGATGCCGGCGCTGACGGCGACGGTGATCTGGCAGTGGATCTTCGACACGCAGTACGGCATCGCCAACTGGCTGTTCGGCCGCCAGGGTGAGTCGTGGTTGTCGAACCCGCTCAGCTTCTACATGGTTGCCACGATCATCGTCGTGTGGATGGGCGTGCCGTTCATCGCCTTCACGTTGTACGCCGGGTTGACGACGATCCCCGGGGAGATGATGGAGGCGGCGGCGATCGACGGCGCAACGCCGTGGCAGCGGTTCCGCGACATCGTCGTGCCGTCGCTGAAGCCGATCCTGTTGATCCTCACCTCGCTGTCCGTGCTGTGGGACTTTCGTGTGTTTACCCAGATCTACGTGCTGCAACGGGCCGGCGGGATCAACCGCGAGACGAACCTGCTCGGCGTGTACGCCTACCGCATCTCGATCGGCTCCAGCCAGTTCGACAAGGGCGCGGCGGTGGCGATTGTGATGGTGATGATCACCGTCTTGGTGACCGTGTTCTACCTGCGCTCGATGGTGCGCCAGGAGGAGCTGTGAGCACCGTGATCCTCCCCGTGGCCGTGCCGGTGGCTACGGCCACCGACACCGACGCGGTCGCCGTGCGCACTCGTCGGCGCCGGCCGATGCGGGTCGTGTGGAACCTCGTTGCCGTCGGCGTGTTCGCGGTGTTCGCGTTCCCCGTCTACTGGATGGTGCTGACCTCGTTCCGCCGCGGCGTCGACATCCAGCAACCGACGCCGGAATTCGTGCCGTCGCCGGGCACGTTGCAGAACTACCGCAAGGTGTTCGACCGCGAGTTCTTCTGGACGGCGATCAAGAACAGCCTCACGGTCACGTTGTCCGTGCTCGTGCTGGCGCTGTTCATCGCCTTCCTCGCCGCGGTCGCCGTGTCGCGGTTCCGCTTCCGCGGCCGCAAGGCGTTCATCGTCACCGTGCTGCTCGTGCAGATGGTGCCGGCGGAGGCGTTGATCATCTCCCTGTTCCGCATCCTCGACGGGTGGGACCTGATCAACACGCTGGTCG
Source organism: Ilumatobacteraceae bacterium (assembly GCA_036556105.1). GTDB lineage: Bacteria > Actinomycetota > Acidimicrobiia > Acidimicrobiales > Ilumatobacteraceae > JAENVT01. The sequence goes on from DATBKA010000189.1 coordinate 2,503, forward strand.
GCCTCACGCTCACCTATCTCGCCTTCGTCCTGCCGTTCACGATCTGGACGCTGCGCGGCTTCGTTGCCGCCGTGCCGAAGGAGCTCGAGGAGGCGTCGATGGTCGAGGGGTCGACGCGGTTCCGGGCGTTCATGACGATCACGCTGCCGCTCGTCGCCCCTGGTCTCGTCGCCACCGGCGTGTTCGCCTTCATCCAGGCGTGGAACGAGTTCATCTTCGCTCTCGTGATCATGAACAAGCCGGAGTCGCAGACGTTGCCGGTGTGGTTGCAGGCGTTCAACGAAGGTGCCAAGGGGACGGACTGGGGTGGTGTGATGGCCGGGTCGACGCTGATGGCGATCCCGGTCGTGGTCTTCTTCCTGCTCGTGCAGCGCCGGCTGGCCA
>DATBKA010000190.1:0-2712 GCA_036556105.1 Ilumatobacteraceae bacterium
TCGTGCTCGTCGTGCGCGTATCCGGTGCCGAGCCCCACGACGAGTCGTCCGCCCGAAAGACGATCGACGGTGGCCGCGGTGCGGGCGAGCAGCGCCGGGTGATGCAGCTCGTTGTTCAACACGAGCGGACCGACGCGCAGCGTCGTCGTTGCCTCGGCGGCGACGGCGAGCGGGATGAACGGATCCACGGTGCCGACGTGGTCGTAGGAGAACAGCTCGGCGTAACCGAGCGACTCGATCCGCCGTGCCGCGGCGACGAGTCCGTCGTGGTCGTCGAGTGGCCTGGCCTGCATCGCGAAACGAAACGTTCGTGGCGCCATGAAACACTCGACGGTAGCCTCTGGCCTCGACCGTCCGGGGTCGTTCAACGGTAGGACATCGGTTTTTGGTGCCGTCTATAGGGGTTCGAATCCTCTCCCCGGAACCCACTCTGGGCACCTCCGTGCCAGGCCCGTGGCTTGCCCGTCTCGGGCTACGCGGTTTTCGCCGCCCGACGCGCTAGAACGGTGCTGTGACAGTTTCGGCGATCATCCTCGCGGCAGGCGAGGGATCGCGGATGCGATCCGCTCGCCCGAAGCCGCTGCACCTCATCTGCGGGCGACCGATGGTCATGCACGTGATCCACTCCCTCGCCGACATCAGCGTCGAGCGCACCGTCGTCGTCGTCGGCCACGGGGCCGAGCGCGTCACCAAGAAGGTTCAAGAGCAGTCCCCGGGGTGGGCTCACGTCACGTTCGTGGAACAGAGCGTGCAGCGCGGCACCGGCGATGCGGCGATGGTCGGCATGTCGGCCATCCCCGGCGACGACCTCGATGACGACTCGACGATCATCGTGCTGCCGGGTGACACGCCGTTGCTGCGCGCCGAGACCGTCGAGCAGCTCGTCGCCACACATCTCGGCAGTGGCAATGCCGCGACCGCGATCACGTCGGTGCTCGACGATCCCACGGGCTATGGACGCGTGCTGCGTGCGCCGTCGAAGCACGGCGACGGTCGGGTTCTGCAAGTGATCGAGCAACGCGACGCGTCCCCGGAGATCTTGGCGATCCCAGAGGTGTGGACGAGCATGTGCGCGTTCCGGCGCGACCTCCTTGGCCCGGCACTGCGCCGGCTCAGTCCCGACAACGCGCAAGGCGAGTACTACCTCACCGATGTCGTCGAGGTGCTGGCCGGCATGGGTCACCACATCGGCACCGTGCAAGCGTCGGAGGCCGAGACCCGTGGTGTCAACGACCGCTGGCAGCTCGCCCTCGCCGAGCGCGAATTGCGCACCCGCACCAACCGAGCCTGGCTGCTGAACGGCGTGACCATGCTCGACCCGCGGCAAACCTTCATCGACGTCACGGTGCAGCTCGGCCGCGACGTCACCCTGTACCCAGGCACGATCCTCCAGGGCAACACCGTCGTCGGCGATGGCTGCGAGATCGGCCCCGACACGCGCCTGGTTGACTGCATCGTGGGCAAGCGAGCCGTGGTCGAGAACAGCGTCGGCCGCGACTCGGAGATCGGTGACGACGCCCGCGTCGGGCCGTTCGCCCACCTCGCCCCAGGCTCATCAGTGCCTTCCTCGGCCGCGACCGGTGCGTTCTACACTTCACCTGTCGACCCAGCGACCGACACAGCTGTCGACTGATCGACTGATCGAAGGGCGGCCTCAATGGAAAAACTCACCACCAAGCGCATGTCGCTCTTCTCCGGGCGTACTCATCCAGCGCTTGCGCAGGAGGTCGCCGAGCATCTCGACATCGAATTGCTCGATCCGGGTCTCGTCCAGTTCGCCAACGGCGAGGTGCGGCCGCGGTTCACGGAGAGCATCCGCGGCAGCGACGTGTTCATCATGCAGACCCACTGCGGCAGCGACGATCGCAGCATCAACGACTCGATCATGGAACAGCTGATCATGATCGACACCGCCTACCGCGCCTCGGCCAAGCGCATCACCGCGGTCTGCCCGTTCTACGGATATGCCCGGCAGGACCGCAAAGCCGAAGGTCGCGAACCGATCACCGCTCGTCTCGTCGCCGACCTGTTCAAGGCCGCCGGGGCGCAGCGAATGGTGTCGATCGACCTGCACAGTGGGCAGATCCAAGGCTTCTTCGACGGGCCCGTCGACCACCTCACGGCGACACCGGTCTTGGAGAGGTACGTCCGCCAGCACGCCAACGAACCGGTGATCGTCTCCCCCGACGCCGGTCGCATCAAGGTCGCGGCGCGCATGGCCGAGCACCTCGGCGACCTCGGAGCCGACCTGGCCTTCATCTACAAGCGGCGGCCGAAGGGCTCGGCCAACCAAGCCGAAGCCAAGGAAGTGATCGGCGAGGTCGATGGCCGGCTGTGCATCCTCACCGACGACATGATCGACAGCGGCGGCACGATCACCAGCGCCGCCGACATCTTGCTGCACCGTGGTGCCACCGAGGTGTGGGCGATGGCCACCCACGGCGTGCTCAGCGGGCCGGCGATCGATCGCCTCAAGAACGCTCCGATCAGCCGAGTCGTGCTCACCAACACACTGCCGCTGCCTCCAGAGAAGCAGATCGACAAGATCGAGGTCCTGTCGATCGCCCCGCTGATCGCCGATGCGTTGAACGCCGTCTTCGACGACACCAGCGTCAGCGAGATCTTCGGCGGCGAGAACCAGGGCTAGAACCGGGCTAGAACCAGCGCTAGAACCAGCGCTAGAACCAGCGCTAGAACCAGCGCTAGAACCAG
>DATBKA010000191.1:0-1601 GCA_036556105.1 Ilumatobacteraceae bacterium
ATCGAGGCCGACTCGCCGGCGCGGTGGAAGGCGCTCGGCCACCCGCTCCGGGCGTTGATCCTCGACCTCGTCCTCGAGCGGGCGATGAGCGTCACCGAGTTGGCTGATCGCGTCGGCAAGCCACGCGGCAGCGTCGCCCACCATGTCGACGTGCTCGTCGACGCTGGACTGCTGAAGGTCACCGCCACCCGCCGAGTGCGGGCGATCGAGGAGCGCTTCTACGGACGGACTGCGCACACGATCGTCTTCCCGCCCGCCTTCCACGACGGGGATCTGCCCTTCGTCGCCGACGCCCGCGCCGAAGCCGACCTGTCGGAGCAATGCGGCGGCGCGGGTGGCTTCACCCTCCGCCATGCACGCATCCCGGCGGAACTGGCCGACGAGTTCACCAAACGAGTCATGGCACTTGCCGCCGAGTTCACCCGGCTGCCGCGCAGTGGCAGCCGCGAATACGCGTTCCTCGCGGGTGTGTTCGCCACCAAGCGTCGCGTCGCACCGAAGGCCGAGCAGGACCAGCCATGAGCACCGAAACGGAAGCACAGGCGAAGGCGAGATCGAAGACGAGATCGAAGACGACGTCGAACGCGTCGAGCAACCGCCTCGGCCCGAGCTACCACAAGCTGTTCATCTCGACGGTGATCTCCAACATCGGCGACGGCATGTCGGTCATCGCCTACCCGTGGCTGGCGACGGCGATCACCCGCAACCCGGTGCTGATCACGTCGGTCGCCCTCGTGCAGCGCTTGCCGTGGCTGGTGTTCACGTTGCCGGCCGGGGTCATCACCGACCGGGTCGATCGCAAGCGCGCCATGGTGATCGCCGACTTCACCCGATTCGTGCTGACCCTCGTCGTCGCTCTGGCGGTGCTCGGGCGGCAATCGCGCCTGCCCGGCCCGAACGATCTGGCCGGCGTGCGTGGCACGCAGACCGGGTTGTATCTGGTGCTGCTCGTCGCCACGCTGCTGCTCGGCACGGCCGAGGTGCTGCGCGACAACTGCGGTCAGACGTTCATGCCCTCGATCGTGCGCCCCGACCAGCTGGAGAAGGCCAACGGGCGGATGTGGAGCGGTGAGGGCATCGCCAACACGTTCGTCGGGCCTCCGCTCGGTTCGCTGTTGCTGCTCGTCGCCTTCGCCCTGCCGTTCTTCTTCGATGCCGCCTCGTTCTTCGCCGCTGCTGCCTTGGTGGCGCTGATCCCGGGCTCGTTCCGCGCTCAGCGCCCCGACGATCACGTCCAGGCATCGTGGAAGGCGGAGCTCGCCGAAGGCTTCCGCTGGCTGCGGGCGAACGAGCTGCTGCGCTCGATGGCGATCATCCTCGGCTTGATGAACATGGCCTCGATGCTCAGCGGCTCCGTGTTGGTGCTGTTCGCCCAGGAGGTGCTCGACATCGGTCCGTTCCTGTTCACGGTGATGAGCTTCGGCCTCGCCGGCGGCGCCGCCCTCGGCGCCAACACCGCACCGTGGCTGTCGAAGAAGCTGGGCAGCGGCACCTGCCTGGCGCTGACGCTCGGCTCGAGCGCCGTGACGGCGTTCATCATCGGCGTCTCCTCGTGGTGGCCCGTCGTGATGATCGCCTTCGCCGTAGGGGCGATGCTCGGC
>DATBKA010000192.1:0-4246 GCA_036556105.1 Ilumatobacteraceae bacterium
AGGCCCGCGGGTCCGGGGTTCGGGCCGAACGCCTGGAGGCCGACCGGCGAGAGGGTCCGCACGAAGAAGATGTTGACGCCCTGGTCGTGGTGGCCGAGCGCGAGGAGCTTGTCGGCGTCGGCGATGTCGAGCCCGTCGACATCGAGACCGTCGACGGTGGGCAGCAACCCGATCGCGGTCTCGACCGCATGGTCGTGCCCGGCAACTCGCTCGAAGACCCATTTCAACACGCGGCTGTTCTCGCCGTATCCGGGCCACAGGAACCGACCGTCGTCGTCGCGGCGGAACCAGTTGACGAAGAAGATCTTGGGCAGGTTCGAGGCGCTGGCGTTCTTACCGATCGTCAGCCAGTGGGCGAAGTAGTCGGCCATGTTGTAGCCGCAGAACGGCAGCATGGCCATCGGGTCGAAGCGCAGCTTGCCGACGGCACCCTGCTGCGCGGCCGTGGTCTCGCTGGCCATGATCGAGCCGAGGAACACGCCGTGCTCCCAGTCGAAGGCCTGCGTGACGAGCGGGACGGTGCTGCGCCGGCGACCACCGAACAGGATCGCGCTGATCGGCACGCCGGCCGGGTTCTCCCACTCCGGGGCCATCGACGGGCATTGCGAGGCGGGTGCGGTGAACCGCGCGTTCGGATGGGCGGCTGGAGTCTTCGACTCGGGAGTCCACGTCTGGCCGCGCCAGTCGGTGGCCAGCGGCGGTTGCTCGTCGCTCATGCCTTCCCACCACACGTCGCCATCGGGCGTGAGCGCGGTGTTGGTGAAGATGCAGTTGCCCCACATCGTGTCCATCGCGTTGGCGTTCGTGTCGTACCCGGTACCGGGGGCCACGCCGAAGAAGCCGGCTTCCGGGTTGATGGCGTAGAGCCGGCCGTCGGCGCCGAACTTCATCCAACAAATGTCGTCGCCGATCGTCTCCGCCGTCCAGCCAGGGATCGTCGGTTGCAGCATCGCCAAGTTGGTCTTCCCGCACGCCGACGGAAAGGCGGCGGCGATGTACTTCGAGTCGCCCTCGGGGCTGGTCAGCTTGAGGATCAGCATGTGCTCGGCGAGCCAGCCGTCGTCGCGCGCCATCACCGAGGCGATGCGCAAGGCGAAGCACTTCTTGCCCAGCAACGCGTTGCCGCCGTAGCCGGAACCGAACGACCAGATCTCGCGGGACTCGGGGAAATGGACGATGTACTTGTTGTCGGGATTGCACGGCCAGGCGCTGTCGGCCTGCCCAGGCTCGAGCGGCGCACCGACGGAGTGGAGGCAATGGACCCAGTTGCCGTCGGCCAACACGTCGAGCGCGTCCTGGCCCATGCGCGTCATGATCCGCATGCTGGCGGCGACATAGGCGCTGTCGGTGAGCTGCACGCCGATGTGGGCGATTGGGGAGCCGAGCGGACCCATGCTGAACGGGACGACGTAGAGCGTGCGGCCGCGCATCGCCCCCGTGAAGAGTGCGGTGAGATCGGCGCGCATCTGCGCCGGCTCGCGCCAGTTGTTGGTCGGCCCGGCGTCGGCCGGGTCGGCGGAGCAGATGAAGGTGCGATCCTCGACGCGGGCGACGTCGCCGGGGTCGCTGTGTGCCCAGTAGCTGTTCGGTCGCTTGGCTTCGTCGAGCTTGGTGAACGTGCCCGCCTCGACGAGCGCCTGGCACAGCCGCTCGAACTCCTCGGCGGAGCCGTTGCACCAGTACACGGAGTCGGGCTGAAGGACAGCTGCCCACTCGTTCACCCAGGATTTCAGGCGCTCGTTGGTGGTAGTAGCACTCATCGACTTCGACTCCTTCGACTCGTCGCGCCGGTGCGCCGAACCGTCGGAGAAAGGGTACCGTCAGGCGCCCGGTGTGTTCATATCTGCTTCGGAGCCGAGACGCAGCCTGGTAGCTCGACCCTGGTCGTCGACGTCGAACACGACGCGCTGACCTTGACGCAACATGCGGAAGATCGAGCCCTCCAGCGCGTTGGTGGCGAGGTCGAACTCGGCAAGCGTGGTGTCGCTGACGAGGCTGCCGTCGCCGGTCGCCGGGTCGTAGCTCTTGATGACGCCCTGCATGACGCCCGGCCTCAGCCGGCCTTGACGATCTTGCCGCTCTTGATGCAGCCTGTGCAGACGTGCATGCGCTTCGGCGCCCCGCCGACGAGCGCCTTGACGCGCTGGATGTTCGGGTTCCAGCGGCGCTTGGTGCGGCGGTGGGAGTGCGACACGTTCATGCCCCAGCTGGGGCTCTTGCCGCACACTTCGCAAACTGCTGCCATGACCGGTCTCTTCCTCGACGTTCTTGCTCGATGCTCTCGCTCGATGCTCTTGCTGGACGCGCCTGCTCGCCAGGGAGATCAAACGAGCCAAAAGATGCTACCAGCGCCGTCCTGATGATCCCTACTAGTGACGGTGGCGCGTTCGATGCCAGTGTGACACCTTCCACCTAGTGTTGCGGCGTGCCCACGTTGGAACGGTTCAGCCCTGAGGCGCTGCGCAACACGGTCATCACCTTTCGCGACACGTTGAAGGCACATGCCCCAGGCATCAACCGGTTGAACGTCTACCCGGTTCCCGACGGCGACACGGGGACGAACATGGCCAGCACGCTCGACGCCGTCGTCGCCGAGCTCGATCGAGCCCCGACCGACCTCGAGCCGACCTGCGACGCGATCAGTCACGGCAGCCTGATGGGTGCCCGCGGCAACAGCGGGGTGATCCTCAGCCAGATCCTGCGCGGGCTGGCGGGCACGCTCCGCGGCGCAACCGAGCTGACGGCGAGCAACATCGCCGAGGCCTTGAAGGCCGCGTCCGCAGCGGCCTACCTGGCGGTGCTCAAACCGATCGAGGGGACGATCCTGACCGTCGTTCGAGAGTCGGCCGAGGCCGCCTCCGCGGCGGCGGCGGATGGTGCCAGCCTCGTCGGAATGCTGCGTGCTGCTCGCGCCGCCGGCAAGCGCGCCCTCGACAACACGCCCGAACAGCTCAGCGTGTTGAAGGACGCCGGGGTCGTCGACGCCGGCGGTGCCGGGTTCCTGCTGCTGCTCGATGCCGCCCTGTTCGTCGTCGACGGCGAGCCGCTACCCGAGCCCAGCGACGCCGAGGGCCCGTCGGCGCATCAACTCCAGCTGGCGGCGCATCGCCACGCGACCGACGGCGGTGTCGACGTCAGCGAGCTGCGCTACGAGGTGATGTACTTCGTCGAGCTGCTCGACGAGCGCATCCAGCAGTTCAAGGAGGCGTGGGGTGAGATCGGCGACTCGATCGTCGTCGTCGGTGGGGATGGGTTGTGGAACTGCCATGTCCACACGAACGACATCGGCGGTGCCATCGAAGCCGCGCTGCAGCTCGACGGCCGCCCGCGACAGATTCGGGTCACCGATCTGTTCGAGGAGGTGGCTGAGGAGCACGCCGTTCGCGAAGCGGCCATCCATGGCCACGGTGGAGCCGGCGCCGGCCTGCCGCCGGTCACGTGCGCCGTGGTGGCGGTGGCGAGTGGCGATGGCTTGGCCGAGCTCTTCGGTCAGCTCGGCGTGCAAGGCGTGGTCACGGGTGGACAGACGCTCAATCCGTCCACCGCCGAGCTGCTCGCCGCGGTAGAGGCCGTGAACGCCGATCAGGTCATCGTGCTGCCCAACAACAAGAACATCATCCCGGTCGCCGAGCAGCTCGACGGCTTGACGACGAAGTGCGTGCGGGTCGTCCCGACCACGTCGATGCCGGCCGCCCTCGCCGCGCTCGTCGTCTACGACCCCGAAGCCAGCGTCGAGGTCAACCTCGAGGAGATGTCGCACGGCGCCGAGTCGGTGGCCACCGGCGAGATCACCCAGGCGATCCGCGACGCCGGCAGCGAAGCCGGGCCGGTCACGACGGGCGACTGGATCGGGCTGGTGCGTGGCGACGGCATCGTCGCCGTCGGTCGCAACCTCGGCGACACAGCGTGCGCGTTGCTCGATCGCCTGATCACGCCGACGCGCGAGATCGTCACGCTGATCACCGGTGCGGGGGCGACTGCCGACGACACCGACATGTTGCTGGAGTGGATCGGTGCCCACCATCCGGACGTACAGGTCGAGGTGCACAACGGCGGTCAACCGTTGTATCCCTACCTGTTCGGGGTCGAGTGAGTCAGGCGTCGTCTTCTCCACTGACTCTCCGCGAACTCGACGCGATCGGCGTCGAGCGGATCAAGGGCGTCGGTGAACGCAAGCTGGCGTCGTTGCACGAGGTGGGGATCCACACCGTGCTCGACCTGCTCACCACGTATCCGCGTCGCTGGG
>DATBKA010000193.1:0-2296 GCA_036556105.1 Ilumatobacteraceae bacterium
TGCCGCCGCTGAGCGACCACATCGGCGCCCGCGAGCCGCTGCAGACGATCCCGAACCGCTCGATGAGCGCCGTCGAGCGGGAGTGCATCCGGGTGTGGTTCATCAGGCCGCGGTTGGAAACGCGGTCCGGATCGGCGATGAACATGTTCTCGGCGACGTTGAAGTCGAGCACGCAGCCGCTGTCGTGGCGGTCTTCGGGGATGATCGCCACCCCGGCCCGAGCCATTGCCCCTGCATGACCGGTGGGGATGCGCCTGCCCTCGACCTCGACCTCTCCCTCGTCGAGCGCGCGAAGGCTGGAGAGCACGTCGCCGAGTGTGCGTTGGCCGTTGCCCTCGACGCCGGCGACGCCGACGATCTCACCGGCGTGAACCTCGAGGTCGAGCCCGTCGAGCAGCACGCGGCCGTCGCGCCCTCTCACCGAGGCGGCGTTGATGCGCAGCACTGGCGGTCCCTGCGGCTCCACGATCCGCCGCACCGGTGCATCGGCCGCGTCGACGACGCCGAACGCGGCGTGCTCGCGGCGCAGCACCACGTCGCGACCGACCATGGCGCGGGCCAACGAAGCCGGGTCGCTGCCCGCGGTCGGCCGTGACTCGACGACCTTGCCGTCGCGCATGATCGTGATCTGGTCGCTGGCGGAGATCACCTCCGCCAACTTGTGACTGACCAGTGCGACCGCCTTGCCCTCCTCGTCGACGACGCGCCGCAGCGCAGCGAACAAGAAGTCGGACTCGGCGGGGGAGAGCACCGACGTCGGCTCGTCGAAGACGAGGATCTCCGGGTCGCGGCGCAGGCACTTGATGATCTCGACGCGCTGGCGCATGCCTGCCGTCAGGTCGGCGATGCGGTCGTCGGGCTCGATCTCCAACCCGTACTGCTCGCTGATCTCACCGACCCGCCGCCGAACACGACTGGGATCGAGGCGGCCGGCGTCGCCGAGGGCCACGTTCTCCCACACGGTCAGCGGTTCGACGAGGCTGAAGTGCTGGTGGACCATGCCGATCCCGAGCCGGGCCGCCTCCAACGGGTCGACGATCCTCACCGTGTCGCCGTGCACGCGGATCTGCCCCGAGTCGGGAACGATCAGCCCGATCAGCATCTTCATCAACGTCGATTTGCCCGCGCCGTTCTCGCCGAGGATGCCGTGGACCTGGCCGCGGTGCAGCGCAAGGCTGACGCGGTCGCAGGCCACGACACGGCCGAAGCGTTTGGAGACGTCGATGAACTCCGCAGCGGGCGGGCTGTTCGGGAGCCCGCCCGCGCGGTGGTCGACCCCGTCTGTCACCGGGGCGGTCAGCCCTGGGCGAACGCTTCGGCCGAGATCGCCCCGAGCGCTTCGTCGAGCTCGCCGTCGGCGATCTGCTTGTAGACGGCTTCCATCTTGCTCTGCTCGTCGGGAGTCGCGTTGCAGATGACTGCGCCTGGCTCGGGATCGACACCGACCTCGAACTTCTTGACGTCGCCTTCCTTGAAGTCGCCGGCGATGATCAGCTTCATGACAGCACGCACGTAATCGCCGCCGTCGAACTTGACGGCGATGTCGTACTTCAGCTCCTCACTGGCGTCGCACACCTTCGACGAGCCGGCGCTCATCGTGATGATGCCGGCGTCGTTGGCCGCCTGCACGACCGGCCGGTGGGCGCCACCGAGATACGGGTAGACGGCGTCGACGCCGCCGTCGATGGCGGTCTGGAGTGCTGCGGTGGCGTTGGCCGTGTTGTCGAAGTCGAACGGGAAGTCGCCCGTCGGCACGTAGGTGTTGGTGAAGGAGTCGTCGACCGCCTTCAGGCCGAGCTCGAAGGCGAGGTAGCTCTGCTTCTCGAAGCCGAGGTCGCAGCAGCCGATGAACACGGCCGAATCGCCTCCGGTCTCCTGCAGCTTGAGGCCCGTGGCGTACCCGGCGGTGTAGGCGATCTGGGCGCCGTCATCGGTGCTCTGGGCGAGGCCGGGGTTCTCGGGGAAGCCGGCACCGCAGTTGCAGTACCAGAAGATGTCGGGATACTGGTCGATCAGACCCGGCAGCGGCTCGGCGATCTCCGACGCACCGATGATCATCACGTCGACGCCCTGCTGGGCGAGGTCACCGATCGCCGTGGCGGCGTCGGCGGCCTGGATGTTGTCGACCACGATCGGATCCTCGAACCCGTTCTCGCTGGACAGCTCCTTGGCGGCGTCGACCACGGCCTGGTAGTAGGCGCCATCGTCGGCGGGACCGGCGGCAGCGATGCCGAACACGACCTTGCCGTCGGCGTTGGTGTCGAGCGGGCTCGCTGCGGCCTCCGTGGTGGCAGGC
>DATBKA010000194.1:0-12343 GCA_036556105.1 Ilumatobacteraceae bacterium
GGTGGCGGCGGGGTGGTCGTCGGTGGTGTGGTCGTGGGTGGTGTGGTCGTGGGTGGTGTGGTCGTGGGTGGTGTGGTGGTCGGCGGCGTGGTGGTCGGCGGCGTTGTTGGTGGCGTGGTCGGCGGAACCGTCGTCGGCGGAACCGTCGTCGGCGGAGTGGTGGTCGGCGGAATCGTCGTCGGCGGCGCGGTTGAAGGGGGCGTCGTGGTCGTCGGGGCCGGAGGAACCGTGGTGGTGGTCGTCGTCGTCGTCGATGGCGGCACTCGCCGCGGCTTGTGCACCGGGCGGCGGCGATCGCCGCGCAACAACATCGACCAGTCCTGCGTGCGGTGTGTGAGTTCCGTGCGTTTCACCGCCCGAACGCCATGGTCGCTGGACGAGTCCGTCCAACCTGTGGAGAGGGTGGCGATGAAGATCAAACCGACGATCCACCGCACGATGAGCTGGTTCTTGAGGAAAGTCACGCAGCTTGGTGTCGGCCGCCCCGCGTCGGGACCGAGTCAAGCAATCAACAAGGATCCCCAAGGAAGTCAGTTAGGGGTACTTGGTCAGAGCATCGTTGAGTGTCAGCGCCGAGCCGTTCGACCATCGGTTGCCGAACCAGCTGAGGTCGTTCGGCAAACCGCTCGGGTACAGGGGACCCCAGATCGCGCCGTTGGGGCCGAAGCGCTGATCGAACACGTTGTTGGCGACCGTCACCGGTCCCCGCCACGCAAACGGTGACTTCTGTTCGAGGTAGATCGTGCGGCCACCGCCAGCGAGAAGGTTGCCCTCGACCCACACCGTGCCGGTGACGTCGCCGAGCTCGGCCCACAGACCGAGCGCCGAGTTGGACACGTAGCTGGTGTCGCCTTGCGCCGCCCCGTACGGTTCGACCAACACGGTGTTGTGCTGGATGGTCACGTTCTTGGCACCACCGACCTGGATCCCGTCGACGTGGTACGACCTGGGCCAGCCCGGTGTTTCGGAAAAGTAGCTGTCGGTCACGGTGAGCGAGGCGCTGCCGTTGCGGTTGTTCATCTCCACGCCGGCCTGACCGAAGCGGGTGAACTTCGAGTGGGTCACGACGATGTCGGAGTGGTCACCCTGCACGCCGCGTTGATGCGATGGCCCTCCGTCGAATTCGCTCCAATCGAAGGCCATGTAGTCGTTCGCTCCCGATTGCTGCACCATCGCACTGGTGTTGGAGACGACGCCACTCGTCTCGAAGCGACTGTGCCTGAAGATGACGCACGGCGAGTCCACGACGAGATATGAACCACCACTCAACGAGACGAGATACCTGTCGAACACCTTGCACGTCAGCCCACCGACGACTTCCGTCGGTGCCTGCATGGCGTTGGTGGACAGCGGGCCGGTCCAGTTGGTGAGCGCCGTTCCAGGACCAACACCGGTGCTCTCCGCGGTCGGGAATTCTGGCCCCAACCTGACGGCGGGTCGGGTTGCGGACGCACCGGTGCGCCCGAACAGGTCGGGTATCACGACTGCTCGCGTCTGCCCAGCGACCAGAACGGCGGCGATGACCGCGCCCATCGACACGCCGAGCACCCGCACGACGCGGGACATGGCGCTTTCGCGATTTCGGTGCATCACCACTCCTCGGGGGGTTTCGGAGCCGGGCTGACCACAGCTCCGCAAAGCTGCTGTCCAGGATCTCGTCATGAAACCGTCATAATCTAACCCAGACTGCAGCCGCACTCAACGTGTATCGGTCAGGACCCCGACTCCAGCAGTGAGGGGCGCCTAAAATCGTGTCCGAGCAGGACAAACAAGATCCCTGCACAGATCAAGCCGAGGGCCACGAACCCGAACGCGGCCCGGCTGCGACTCCCGGACACGAGCACCGCGGCGGAACTCCGCGATGCGATCGCAACAGTCACGCTGAGCGACGGGTCCGCACCTTGCTGGTCGTCGACGAGCTGCTGCTCGAAGTCGGCGACGACCGTGTCGAGTTGCGACTGTGCCGCGGCGGGGGTCGGCGCGTACACGGTCAGCACGACGACCGGGCCATGGTCGGGCGACTCACTGGCCACGCTCGACTTGGTGGCGACCACGAGGCGACCAGTCACACCTTCGGCGCGCAGGGCTTCGAGCTTGTCGCGGCTGCGGTACTTGCGCGCGTAGATGTCGGCAACCACCGTCGGGCTGTTGTACCGCGCCAGCCAGCTGCGCAACCTCGGGTCGATGGTCGTGCGCGTCGTGAACTCGCGCTCGGCCACTGTCGGGGCGCCGACCACGACGAGCGCTGCACTGGAGCCGTACTCCTTCTTGTGGAGCACGATCGCGGCCGCGCCGATCAGGCAGATGAGGCCTCCAACCGCCAAGGCCAGGAGGGTGCGTCGAGCTGACCAGATCAGCTCCGCCAGCCGTCGCAACACGACGTCAGTGTACGGGTCCGGTTGCTCTGCCCGCCGACCGCTCCGTCAGCTGGTTCGATAAGATCTTTCGGGCCCACGGTCGGCGGGGGCAGGGTCACCAACCTCGGAAACGAACGGGCAGACATACTTGAACTTGTCGTCACTGCTCAAGGTGTTGTGGAGTCACAAGCGGGTCGTCATCCCCGTCGCGCTGCTGTCCTTGCTGGCCTGCGTCGCCCAAGTCGTCATCGCCGGCCCCACGTATCGCGCCAGCGCGGCTGTCGTGCTGCTCAACCCGCCGGCTCTCCCCGAGGTCACGCCCGAGAACCCCACCATTCCGGCGCAATACGAGAACCCATACGCCCGGTTCGGTGACCTCTCGGTGATCGTCGACATCTTGGTGCACGTGCTCGACAACGAGACCGTCGTCCAAGAGCTGAAAGCCAAGGGTCTCGACGGGACGTTCGAGATCGCCGCCAACCGCGACTTCTATCGGGGGCCGATCATCGACGTCTCGGCAGAAGCGTCGTCAGGTTCACAGGCGTTGAAGAACGCACAAGTGGTGATCGACGAGTTGGAGCGGCAGCTGGTCGAACTGCAGCAGGTGCAAGGCACTGACCCCGACTACTACATCAAGCCAAACGTGATCGTTCCACCGAACAAGGCCACCACGGTGCTGTCGGGCACGTTGCGCAAGTTGATCCTCCTGGGTGGAGTCGGTGGGATCGTGACGGTCGGCTCCGGGCTGGTGGCCGATGCTCGGGCGCGAAGGCGGCGGTCCCGTCGTGCCGAACCGGATGAAGAGGCAGATGTGCCAGAGCAACTTTCGATCGACGGCTCGGATCCGTTGATCAACCATCGGCGCGTGAACGGTCGTGCCAGCAAGGCTCGAGCCAAGGGTCGCGAGCTTCGCTAGGTGAGCGCGCCGCGCGAGCGCAAGCCGCCTCTGGTCCTCTGCATCGCCGTCCTCGGCTCGATCGCCGTGATGTGCGTCGTCGTCGCCGCCAAAGGGCACTCACGGTACGGCGAGTACACCTACTACATCTACGACAATGGGGACGCCGGTCATCCCGGCCTGGTGACCATGGTCGCCACGTTTGCGTTCTGGACGGTGTCCGTCCTCAGCGCAGTCCTCGCCGTCACGACGCGACGCGTGGCGTGGGTGATCAGCAGCCTGTTGTTCCTGATGATCGGTGCCGACTATCTGATCCGCGCCCACAACCACTTCGCCGGGGGCGACGCCGTGGCGCGCCTCGTGTACTGGGCTGTGTTCGCCTATGTGCTGAATCACATGTGGCGTGGCCGGCGCTCGCTCACGACCCGAGTGCTCATCGTCATCGGACTCGCCCTGTTCGCGTTGAGTGATGTCGTCGATCTGATGAGCAACGAGTCCTACGGCCGCGGCGCGGCCTTGGAGGAGTCGACCGGTTGTCTCGGCAGTTGGTGTTTGGCCCTGGCAACACTCGGAGTCGTGCAGACGCTCCTGTCTCCGCGCGAGCACGCGTTGCCACGTTTGACGACTGACGCCCCGTAGCGGGGCGTCAGTCGTCAAACGCATCGGCTCGGTTCGTCAGTCGTCGTCGTGGCCGTGTTTGATCGCGCTCAGGGCGTTGACGATGCCGTCGCCGTAGATCGAGTTGCGTTCGGCGTCGCCCACGCACGGGGCGTCGAACGAAGCGTCGCGACCCTCGTTGATGTACGAGATCACCGGTGCCGGGCATGGCGTGTCGGTGGCGGTGCGGCGCAGGATGCGCTCGACCTTGTCGGGGTTCATGGTCAACCCGTTGCTGCCGCGATCGCGGTGGCCGAACTCGCTGACGATCAATGCCGCCACGCCCGCAGCGTGAGGTGACGCCATCGACGTGCCCTGCAAGTACTGCCAGTAGGCGCAGTTGTCGGGGCCCGGCGCGCTGCACTGGGCGATGACGAACGGGCTCAACGACTCACCAGTGACGAGGTCGACCGCGCCGCTGAGGAGAGCGACGTTGTGCGGCATCGGGCCGAGCACTTCATTGGCCGGCTGGCGGAACTGTGGTGTGCCGAAGAAGTCGCGGAACCATCCACCGGGTGCGGACACGTCGTTCTGCTCGAGGCCGTGGTTCGAGTAGTCGGCCTTGGCGGTGGACGGTCCGAGGGCGGCGACCGAAATGACATGGTTGGCCTCGCCGGGCATCGTCAGGCACGTGGCGTTGTCGATCGTGCGCGTGTAGTTGGTGCCGAGCGGGTAGTCGGGGCTCGTCGCATCGGGTGGCGGGTTGCCGAGGTCGAGGTGCGAGTTGCCGAGCGAGGCGACCGCGGTGACGCCGTGGCGATAGGCGAAGTTGATCGCTCGTTGCGTGGCGGCGACGATCGTGCGTTGTTCGGCTTGCTGCTCGGGCGTGTCGGCCGGGTTGGCCTGGCAGTTGAACAGCCAGGGGTCGATGTAGAAGCTCATGTTGACGACGTCGACGCCGATCCGGCCGGCGTAGACGAGTGCCCTCACTGCGGGCTCGAGGAAGATGAACCCGGCGTCCTGGCCGACGCGGATGTTCACCAACGTCACCTTCGGTGCCACACCGGCCATGCCGATGCCGTTGATCGGCGCACCGATCTCGCCGGCGACGTGCGTGCCGTGGCCGTTGTCGTCCTCGTTGACCGGGTCCACACAACTCGGGTACTCGCAGGCACCGTCGAGCTCGGGGATGTCGGTGACGAAGTTGCGGCTCAACGACTGGTTGAAGTTGGCGGCGATGTCGGGATGAGTGCCGTCGATGCCGGAGTCGAGCACTCCGACGAGGACGCTCTTGCGTCCTGGCTGTTCGCCGTAGGAGCCCTCCGGAGTTGCGCCGATCATGCGCATGTCCCATTGCAGATCGGCCAGCGGCTCTGCAGCAGGATCGTGATGCCGTTCGCGGGCGGCCGATTGCCCCGCGGCGACGTCGGCGCGGGCCTCGTCGTTGACGACATCGGCCTTCGGCAGACCGCCGATCACGCGGTCACGAGCGACGCCGGCCACGCCGGCCTGCGCGTCGGTCGCCGCGGCGAAGTCGGCTCGGTTGGAGGTGGCGATCACCGCGCCGATCTCACCGATCTCGCCGACCACCTGTCCGCCGGATGCGGTGACGGCGGCACGGGCCGAGGCGAGTGACGCCCCGTCGTCGGCGAGTACGACATAGGTCTCGGCCGCCCCAGACGAGGGGGCCGCGGTGGCTGTGGTGACAGCCGGGACGATCAACGAAGCCGCCGCGAGAGACGCGGCGGCGAGCGCAATCAGCGCACGTCGTTGTGCTGACATGTTGTGAGCTCCTTCAATGTGTCGGCGCCCCCGCAGACACAGTAAATGGCCGCGTCTGCCGTGTCGAGAGGGCGGGTGCGGCGGCGGACGGGAGCAGGTGACTGACCGCCCCGTACGCTGGGGGGATGACCAACGTCGTGATCATCGATGCCGTCCGCACTCCGATCGGCCGCCGTGGCGGCGGGCTGTCGAGCGTCCATCCAGCCGACCTCCTGGGCCTCGTGCAACAGGCCGTCATCGAACGCAGCGGCATCGACCCGGCCGAGGTCGGCCAAGTCGTCGGAGGGTGCGTCAGCCAGGTCGGCGAACAGTCGTTCAACGTCACCCGAACGGCATGGTTGGCGGCGGGTCTGCCACTGGCCACCGCGGCGACCACGGTCGACACGCAGTGCGGCAGCAGCCAGCAAGCGACGAACCTGGCGACATCCCTGATCGGCTCTGGTGTCGTCGACGTGGCCGTCGCCTGTGGCGTCGAGCTGATGAGCCGCATCCCGATCGGCAGCAACAGCAGCAAGAAGCTCGGCCTCGGCATCCCGATCCCGAAGCCGTACT
This sequence comes from Ilumatobacteraceae bacterium, assembly GCA_036556105.1. Classification (GTDB taxonomy): domain Bacteria; phylum Actinomycetota; class Acidimicrobiia; order Acidimicrobiales; family Ilumatobacteraceae; genus JAENVT01. The sequence continues at coordinate 6,184 of DATBKA010000194.1, forward strand.
TCGCTCGCTACGAGATGACGTCCCAGTTCGAGGGCGCGGAACGCATCGCCGAGAAGTGGAACATCACGCGCGACGACGCCGATGCGTTTGGGTTGTTGAGCCAGCAGAACGCGATCAGGGCGTGGGAGGAAGGTCGCTTCGACGGCCAGTACCTCGCCGTCGACGCGCCCGACGTCGATGAGGACGGCAAGCCCACAGGTTCGACGCACACCGTCGCCCGCGACGAGGGACTGCGCGAGACCTCGCTGGAGAAGCTGGCGACGTTGAAGCCGGTTGCACGAGAGGACGGCATCCACACTGCAGGCAACTCCAGCCAGATCAGCGACGGCGCCGCGGCGGTGTTGCTGATGAGCGAGGACAAGGCTGCCGCGCTCGGGCTCACCCCGAAGGGACGCATCGTCGACACCTGCCTCGTCGGTGTCGACCCCGTGCTGATGCTCACCGGTCCGATCGATGCCACGCAGCGGCTCCTGCAGCGCACGGGGCTGAGCATCGACGACATCGACACGTTCGAGATCAACGAGGCCTTCGCCTCCGTCGTGCTCGCCTGGCAGCGCGAGGTCGGCGCCGATCCGGCGCGGACGAATCCGAACGGCGGTGCAATCGCGGTCGGTCACCCTCTCGGTGGCACCGGCGCGATCCTGATCACCAAAGCGCTGCACGAGTTGGAGCGCAGCGGTGGGCGGTACGGACTGGTCAGCATGTGCTGCGGTGGCGGGCTCGGCACCGGCACCATCATCGAACGCCTCTGACCCCACGCGGCGCGTGCGGTGATCGGCTAGACAGTGTCGACGACCACCGAGGGGGCAACGTGGGCGCAGTGCGCTGGATCGAGGACAACGTCTACGACCCGAAGTTCGGGTTCTGGAGTCGCGCCAACGTCGGCGAGGTGCTGCCCGATCCGCCGAGCCCTCTGGGTTGGGACATGGTCTTCGAGGGTGGCACCGTGCTCGGGTGGCGTGACTGCATGACCAACCGGCTCGGCATCGCCGACGACGAGGTGCATCCGACGCGGCCGGAGGTTGTCGGCGTGTTCGGTGGCTACGCCTATCTCGGCATCTCGCTGCTGCGCGTGTGGGCGGCACGCACGCCCGGCTTCACGCCCGAGGCGCTCGACGCCGCGTACTTCGCCGGCAGTCCCGACATTCCGCCGTACGTGCCCGAGCCCTGGCACGAGAACGCCAAGACCACCGAGGTGATGACCGCCTGGCTGGGGTGGGTGATGGGCGATCGCAACCAGGACGAGTTGGAGGCAGACCGTGTCGCCGCGCGCCAGGTGCGTGCCGACCGCCCCGACTTTGCGACGATGACCGATGCCGACCTGTTCGCTCGCGCGGTGGCATTGAAGCCGATGATCCGGTCGTTGTTCGACCAGCACATCAACCAGTCGGGTGCAGCGTCGATCGCTCCTGCGGTCATCGGTGCGGTGTGCGCGGCGATCGGCAACCCGACAGCGACGATGCGGCTGCTGGCCGGCATCGGCGGCGTGGACTCGGCGGCTCCCGCGTTGGCGATGTGGGACCTGTCGCGAATGGTGCGGCGCAGCGACGTGCTGACCCAGCTGTTCGACGCCGGTACCGATGGGCTCGCCCAACGGCTGCCCGGCGATGATCACCCCGACGCCAGAGCTTTCGCGGCGGCCCTCGACGAGTTCGTGAAGGAGTACGGCTCGCGCGGTCCGAACGAGTGGGACATCCGCTCGCACACGTGGGAGACGAATCCGGATCTCGTGCTGGCCGCGGTGGAGCGAATGCGCCACGCCGACGACTCAGCAGCACCAAGCGCCCATCACGCTGCTGTCGAGGCCGACCGAGTCAGGCTCGGCGGGGAGATCACGGCGATGCTCGCCGGGGATCCGGCCACGCAAGGACAGTTCGCTGCAGCGCTGGCTTCGGCGTCGACGTTCCTGGCCGGACGCGAACGCTCGAAGACGAACATCATCCGTGTCGTCCACGAGGTGCGGATGAGCCTGTGGGAGCTCGGGCGGCGCGCCGTCGCCCGCGGCGAGCTCAACGACGCCCGCGACATCTGCATGCTGTTCGGCGACGAGGCCGCGGCGCTGGCAGCTGGCGCGCTGGTGGGAGCGCAGGAGCTCGTCGCGGCGCGCCGAGATCACCTCGACTGGTTGCAATCGCTCGAGCCGCCGTTCATGTTCGATTCATCGCCACCGCCGAACACGACGTGGCCGAAGCGCGGCGCCAATCGAGCGCCGCTGGCCGGCGTGGGCGACGTGCTCGGCGGGTTGCCCGGCTGCCCGGGAGTCGCGACGGGCAGAGCCCGAGTCGTGCTGAACGCCAGCGATCCGACCGCCTTGGAAGCCGGCGATGTGTTGATCGCTCCGATGACCGATCCGGCATGGACGCCCCTGTTCGTGCCGGCCGCCGCTGTCGTTGTCGACGTCGGCGCGCCGTTGAGTCACGCGATCATCGTCAGCCGCGAGCTCGGCATCCCGTGCGTGGTGTCGGTGAACGAAGCCACCGAGCGGATCCCCGACGGCGCCCTCGTCGAGGTCAACGGTGACACCGGCACCGTTACCGTGATCTCGCTGACCTGACTGCTCCCTCTGTGAGGCAGCCCCTCAGACGATGCCGAGTCGCGCCGCAACGGCGCGGGAGTCGGCAGGCGTCAGCACCGACTTGGTGAGGCTCCACACTCCGTCGAACGCCTCTTCGGGCGCCGTGGCCTTCATGCCGCCCAGCAACTCGGTGCGGTCGTCGACATTCATCACCGGCAGCATGGCGGCGAGACCGGCGATCATTTTCTGCGGTGCCATGTTGCCGACGATCGCGATGTGGATGCCAAGCAGGCCGTCGACGCCGAGCGCCGACTCGAGTGCCTGGCTGACTTGTCGCTCCTCGAGATCCTGGTGCAGCAAGTAGGCGCTCGTGAAGGAGGCCAGCTCGATGTAGAGCTCGTGGACCGGGCCGCGTCGGCTGGGGGAGCGCTGCGCTTCGCTGGCCAGCTCGACGAGCCACTCCATGCGGTTGTCGAGATCGAAGTGGTCGCTGGCCACTCGCGCGGCGAGCGCCGGCGCGTGCAGCTCCAGCGCGGGCTGGATCGCGTTGTCCTCGTGCCCGGCGTGATCGACGAGCAACTGCACGGTTCGTCGAACCTGATCGGCCAGCGCGGCCGCTTCGCAGTCGTCGTGAGGGTCGATGCGGCCGGTGTCGAGAACCAAGTTGAACAGTTCGCCACGGATGCCCTTGTGGATGTCGCGGTAGAGATCGAAGGCGACGGGTTGCAGGCGCTGGGTGGCCGAGGATTCGATGAGAGTCACGGAAAGCTCCTTTGAAGCTGGCATTCGGTCGCGACGTGCGACACGGATCACTGTGCGCCAACCGCCGCGGTGCTCGCTCCGAAGAAGTTCGTAACGTGTTGCTAAGAAACCACTACTTTCCAATTCCGGCCACGAACGGAGGAGGTGGGCGTGTTCGACGAGTCGATGATCGAGTTTCTGCAGTCCGGCTGCTCGTGGGTCGTGGCCACGCTCGACAGTGAGGGACGGCCTCACGCCGGACGAGGCTGGGGCGTGACCGTGCTCGATCCCGTCAATGGCCGCGTTCGTCTGGTGGCCGACGCCGACCCCGTCACGGTTGCCCATCTGCGGCCAGGAGCGGCGATCGCGCTCACCGGCGCGGTGGTGTCCACGCTGCGCTCGACGCAGCTCAAGGGACACGTCGTACACGTCGAGGCGATGACCGCGACCGACGAGGCCAGGCGCGTGCAGCACACCACTGCTCTGCTGACGGAGATCCACAACTTCGATGGCGATCCGATCGAGATGCTCCAGCGATGGGCGACGCGCCCCCTCGTCGCGTGCGAGATCGATGTGGAATCGTCGTTCGATCAGACGCCTGGACCGTCGGCGGGCACACCGCTCGGAGCGACACCGAGATGACCACCGAGGTGTCGATCCGGGATCTGCGGCGATGCTTCGCCGGTCGCATCCCCGCGGTGATCGCAACAGCGAGCGCCAGTGGCGTCCCCAACGTGACCTACCTCTCTGCCGTCCACCCGGTCGACGACGAGCGCGTCGCCCTGTCCAACCAGTTCATGTCGAAGACCGCGCGCAACCTTGCCGAGAACCCGCGTGCGTCGTTGTTGCTGATGGACCCGGTCAGCTACTCCGAGTACCGGCTGACCCTGCGATACGAGCGCACCGATCGCCGCGGGCCAGTGTTCGAACGCCTCCGTGACGATGTCGACAAGGTGGCCGCGCTGACGGGCATGCGCGACGTCTTCCGCCTCCGATCCGCCGACGTGTGTCGGATCGAATCGATCGAGCTCGTCGTCGATCTTGAACAGCACGCCGACCATGTGACTCGGCACCGCGGTGTCGTGCTCGCCGCATCTGCGGAGCTGGCGGCGCGAATGAGCCGCTGCGCCGACCTGGAGAGCCTCATGAACGTGGCGCTGGCCGGCATGGACGAGCTGCTCGGCTACCGGCACTCGTCCGTGATGCTGCTCGACGAGGAGGGCGCTCGCCTGTTCACGATCGCCAGCCGTGGGTTCCCATCGGAAGGCGTCGGCTCGGAGGTCGAACTCGGCGACGGGATCGCCGGCGCTGCAGCCGAACGTTGCGAACCGGTTCGCGTCGGTCAGCTCCGGCAGATGCGGAAGTACTCGCGCTCGGTGCGCACGTCGTTCGAGCGCGATGGCCGGATCGGGCCCGGGCTCGATGTGCCGCTGCCCACCCTCGACGACACGCAGAGCCGCATGGCTGTTCCGGCGATGGTGCGCGGCGAGCTGGTGGGTGTGGTGGTGGTCGACAGCCCGTTGGCGGTCGCCTTCGACGACGAAGACGAAGCGGGGCTCACTGTCGTCGCCACGCTGATCGCCCAGATGATCGACATCGAGCGATCGACCTCCGATGCGGCTGACCGAGCGGCGCCGCGCCCGGCCGTCTCCGTGGCAGAGCACCCTGGGGGTGAAACGCACGTGCGCTTCTTCGGCGAGGACGGCAGCGTGTTCCTCGATGGCGAATACCTCATCCGCGGTGTCGCCGGTCGAATCCTGTGGTCGCTCGTGCAACGACACGAACAGACTGGCCAGACGGAGTTCACCAACAAGGAGCTCCGCCTCGACCGCTCCCTGGAGCTGCCCGGCTTCCGCGACAACCTCGACACGCGGCTGGTGATGTTGAAGCGCCGCCTCGACGAGCGCGACGCACCGATGCGGCTGGAGCGAACGGGTCGCGGCCGCTTCAGCCTGCGGCTGACGACCGCCATGCAGCTGGAGTCACACGCCTAAGGCGCCGAGAGCGAGCCGTGATCAGCGAGCCAGGTCGAGCGCTGGGATGGTTCCCATCCGGCCTTTCTGGAAATCGTCGATGGCTTCGGCGATCTCGGCGCGAGTGTTCATCAGGAACGGCCCGTAGTGGGCGATCGGCTCGCCGATCGGCAGTCCGCCGAGGAGCAGTACCTCGAGATCGGGTGAGTCCTCTGGCTGCGATTCGGCGGCAGTGACGACGATGCGGTCTCCTGGGCCGAACACGGCCAGCTCGTGACTGTCGAGTGGCCGACGCTCCAGCCCGGCGTGGCCGCGACCGGTCAGCACGTAGGCGAGCGCGCTGAACGCCGGATTCCAGGGCACGTCGAGTTGCGCGCCCGGGCGCAAGCTGACGTGCGCATACGTGATCGGAGTGTGCGTCACGCCCGGGCCGGCGTGCCCGCCGAGATCACCGGCGATGAGGCGGATCAACGCACCGCCGTCGGCGGAGCTGAGCAGCACGAGATCGTTGGACGTGATCGCTTGATAGCGCGGCGGCGTGAACTTGAGCGCGGCGGGAAGGTTGACCCACAGCTGCACGCCATGCGATCGCCCGCCGTTGCGCAGGAACGTGCGCGTCGGCACCTCGTCGTGGAGGATTCCGGAACCGGCTGTCATCCATTGCGTGTCGCCTTCGCCGATCACGCCGCCGCCGCCGTTCGAGTCGTGGTGCTCGACGACCCCGTCGATCACATACGTCACCGTCTCGAAGCCACGGTGGGGGTGCCACGGCGCGCCGACGGCCTCGTTCGGCGCGTACTCGACGGGCCCGAGCTGGTCGAGGAGGAAGAACGGGTCGGCAAGGTGGGTGTCGACGCCTCCGGGGAACGGGCGCCACACCTGGAACCCTGCTCCTTCGGTGACGTGGCGGGCGGGGACGACGGCCGCAACC
>DATBKA010000195.1:0-2284 GCA_036556105.1 Ilumatobacteraceae bacterium
GTTCGACGTCCGCACCGTCACGGTCCAGGGTGTGGTGTACTCGAACCCGCAGCAGCTGTCGGCGGTGATCGACGACATACGCGGCGACGCCATCCTCCTCGTTGACACGCGCAAGGTCGAGCGCGAGTTGGAGAAGATCGCGTGGGTCGAATCGGCGCGGGTCACCACGCACTTCCCGCATGAGATCCTGATCGACATCCGCGAACGGAAACCGATCGCCACCTTCGCCGGTTCTGACGGCAAGTTCCGCGTCATCGACCGCGACGGCCGCGTCCTCGACGTGCTCGACGGCCTTCCCGTCGACTACATGCTCATCACCGGTGCCAATCCCGATGTCGACCAGGGCCAGTTCGCCGGCCGGCCGCTGGCGTCAGCCGCCCAGCTGACGATCGCCTTGCCGGCCGAGATCCGCTCGCTGACCGAATCCATCGGAGTCGACGCAACGGCGGGAAACCTGACGATCACGTTCCATGACGGCCTCGAGGTCAAGCTCGGCCCGGCCAGCGACCTGTCCACGAAGCTGGTCCGCCTGCTGTCCGAGGTCCGCGGTGGCCTGGACGGGGTCTGCGAGCTCGACGTCACCACCGGCGACATTGCGCGAACCACGTGCGTATGAGCAACGATGTCCACCGCTTGCGGGCCCGGACGTGCGAGACTGAGCGGATCGGGCTGTGACAACGCCGCAATTCATTCGCCAATCAGCACTACGGAGGCTTCCCTGATGGCAGGCGCACCTCAGAACTATCTTGCGGTCATCAAGGTGATCGGCGTCGGCGGCGGTGGTGTCAATGCCGTGAACCGGATGATCGACGCAGGCCTCAAGGGAGTCGAGTTCGTCGCCGTCAACACCGATGCGCAGGCCTTGCTGATGAGCGATGCCGACGTCAAGCTCGACATCGGCCGCGACCTCACCCGCGGCCTCGGGGCGGGCAGTGATCCCGATGTCGGCCGCAACGCCGCCGAATCCCATCGCGACGAGATCGAAGAAGTCCTCAAGGGCGCCGACATGGTCTTCATCACCGCCGGAGAAGGCGGTGGCACCGGCACCGGTGCGGCGCCGATCATCGCCGAGCTGGCGCGCAGCATCGGCTCGCTGGCGATCGGTGTGGTCACCCGGCCGTTCAGCTTCGAGGGGCGCCGCCGCTCGGTGCAAGCCGACGCCGGCATCCAGCGCCTCAAGGAGAAGGTCGACACGCTGATCGTCATCCCCAACGATCGTCTGCTCACCGTCGCCAACGAGAAGACCAGTGTGCTCAACGCGTTCAAGATGGCCGACGAAGTGTTGCTGCAAGGCGTGTCGGGCATCACCAACCTGATCACCACGCCAGGGCTGATCAACACCGACTTCGCCGACGTGAAGATGATCTTGTCCAGCGCCGGTTCGGCGTTGATGGGCATCGGTCAGGCCAGCGGCGAGAACCGGGCCGTCACCGCAGCCAAGGCAGCGATCTCCAGCCCATTGCTGGAAGCTGCGATCGACGGTGCCCGCGGCATCCTCCTCAACATCACCGGTCCTTCGGGCATGTCGCTGTTCGAGATGAACGCTGCCGCCGAGATCATCCACGGCGTCGCTCATCAAGACGCCAACATCATCTTCGGCACGGTCATCGACGACGAGCTCGGCGACGAGGTGAAGGTCACCGTCATCGCTGCCGGCTTCGACCGGTGGGACGCAACGGGTGCTGGTCGCCAGGGCAAGGCGCCCGACAAGCCTGCGGGCTCGCTCAAGGATCTGTTCGCCGACCAACCGGCCGATCCACTCGACGAAGGCGACGACGATTTCGATGTGCCTTCGTTCTTGAAGTGACGTTGCGGCCATGACGTTCCTGCCGTGATCGAGCTCGGCGGTCTCGCCGAGCGTCTTCAGCGTGTTCGCCAGCGGATCGCCGCGGCCGGCGGCGCCGACGTCGAGATCCTGGCTGTCACGAAGGGCCACCCCGTCGAGGTCGTGCAGGCCGCGGTCGACGTCGGCATGACGGCGATCGGGGAGAACTACGCCCAGGAGCTGCGCGGCAAGTTCGCAGGACGGTCGTTCGGTGTCGCCCTCCATTTCATCGGGCACCTGCAGACCAACAAGGTCCGCCAGGTCGCCGATCTCGTCGACGTGTACGAAACGCTCGACCGGCCGTCGTTGATCGCCGAGCTCGCCAAGCGGGCGCCGGGCGCGCACGTGCTGGTGCAGGTCAACACCACCGGAGAAGCGAACAAGGCGGGGTGTCGCACCGGCGAGGTCGCCGAGCTCGTCGAGCAGGCGCGTTCGGCCGGTTTGGTGGTCGACGGACTG
>DATBKA010000196.1:0-1555 GCA_036556105.1 Ilumatobacteraceae bacterium
CTTCGACTCGGTCGTGTCGCCGCCACCGGCACGTGGTCGTGCCTCCGACGAGGATCTGATCGCCGGTCAAGTGTCACTGGCTGCGGATGTCGTCCGCGGCCTCGGCGTCACCCTGTGGCCATCGGGCCGGTATCAGGCGGACGAGATCATCGCCACCGCCGCGGCTCGCTTCGCCGAGGACCGACGAGTCGCCCAGATCGTGATCTGCGCCACCGACAACGACTTCAACCAGTGCGTGCGCGGCGATCGGATCGTCGTGTTGGATCGGATCCGGCGGATCGTCACCGACGAGCCTGCGGTTCGAGCACGGTACGGCGTGGCACCCGATCAGATCCCGGACCTGTTCGCCCTCGTCGGCGATCGCAGTGACGGCCTGCCCGGCGTGCCCGGTTGGGGAGTGCGATCGGCGTCGGCAGTGCTTGCCCGTTACGGACGCGTTGAAGCGATCCCGACCGATCCGACGGCTTGGGACGTGCCGGTCCGCGGCGCCGCTCGCCTCGCCGCCGCGCTGGCGGAGCGACGTCAGGAGGCGCTCCTCTGTCGTGATCTGTCCGTCTTGCGCACCGACCTTCCCATGGGTCATGCAGTCGACGACCTGCGATGGCGGGGAGCGCACCGAGCGCAGCTCGAGCAGTTGTGCGACGTGATCGAGGACCGGTCTGCACTCGACCGCATCACTCGCTGGGCGGACTGAGGCCGGCCGTCAGTTCATGGAGAGGTCGTCCGGCGCGTTGGCAAGCCACGCAACTCGGCCGCGCTGGCGGCGCAAGACGTCGCGCCACAGTTCGTCGGGTGCCTCGTTGAACACATCGTCACGTTGCGCGTCGAACACCATCCACGCCCCTGCGGCCAGCTCGGAGTCGAGCTGACCGGGAGCCCAGCCGGCGTAGCCGCGGAAGACACGGACCCGACCGATGTCCTCGGCAACGTCGACAGGATCGCGGGCGAGGTCGACGCTGCCCAGATCGGGCAGGATCGGGCTCCACGCGTCCTCCTGCGGATGCGTGACCTCGGCCAGGGCGATCAACGCATCGAGTTGGACCGGACCTCCGTCGAAGACGACGGCCGGGGGAGCGCTGAGCTCCATCCAGCGATCGAGTCCGTCGATGACATCTTCTTCCGTCGGGCGATTGAGCACGAGACCGACGGCGCCTTCGGCCGTGTGCTCCATCATGTAGATGACGGAGCGATCGAAGTTCGGATCGTCGAGCGGCGGCGTGGCGACCAACAACATCCCCCGAGTTCCGTAGAGATTGGGCCACGCCGATGACGACACGCCTCCATTCTGGTCTCCGACCTGCGCTTCCGCCACGGAACATTGTTGCATGATCATGCGTCTGCACGTATAGTCATACGCCGTGAAACGAGTCGGGATCATCGGTGCCTCCGGATACACCGGAGCGGAGCTGCTGCGGCTGTGTGCGCTGCATCCTCAGTTCGAGGTGGTGCTGGCCACGGGCGACACCCAGGCGGGGACGCGAGCGGCGACGTTGTACCCCAGTCTGGCGGGGCGGTATGGCGATCTCGTCTTCAGCGAGACGGATCCAGCTGCGGC
>DATBKA010000197.1:0-2531 GCA_036556105.1 Ilumatobacteraceae bacterium
CGAGCAACTCGAGCTTCTGGTCGAGATCGGTCAGTAGCTTCGGTGCCGATTCGGGACGGACGATCGACGCCGGGTGACGGTCGAAGGTCATCACTGCCGACCGCGCCCCTGCCGCCGAGGCGAGTTGGCGAACTGCTTCGATGATCCGCAGATGGCCACGGTGCACGCCGTCGTAGGCGCCGATCGTCACCGCGGTGCGCTCGCCCTTCCAGGGCGGCGTGTCGAGGTTGGTGACGAGCTGCACGACCCTCGACGCTAATCCGCGGCGAGAACCGCCCACGAAGTCGCTAGGCGATCACGACAGCCGGCTTGGCCAACCCGTTGAACGATTCGTAGACAGCGAGCAGGTTCGCCGACTCGTCGGCCACGGCCCAAGGCCCGTCGCCCTCGAACGGCTCGAGCACCGCGCCGTGACGAATCTTGTCGACGACGTCGTCGGCAACGGTCACGTGTTGGTAGTCGCGAAGCGCATCGAGCGGGCTGAGGAGTCCGCATTCGGAGGGAGGCTTGGCCTCGTCGGCCGAGAAGCTGCCGACCGCCGTGCGGCGCAGGTTGCGCAGGTGTGCTCCGCCGCCGAGCAGCCGGCCGAGGTCGTCGGCGAGCGAGCGGATGTAGGTGCCCGACGAGCAGCGAACCACGATTCTCAGGACGGACCGATCACCCGTCGCTTCGATGTCGAACGAGTGGACCGCGACGGGGCGTGCCTGCCGCTCGATCTCGATGCCGGCGCGGGCCAGCTCGTGGAGGCGTTGCCCGTCGACGCGGATCGCGCTGACCATCGGCGGCACCTGCATGATCGGCCCTGTCAGATGGTCGGCAGCGACCTGTCGGGCCATCTCGACGGTGACGGCCGACATGTCGAACGTGGCGAGCACCTCGCCCGAGTCGTCGAGCGTCGACGTCGACGCGCCGAGCACGACCTCGCCCGTGTAGGTCTTGGCGAGCGCGGTGAGAAACCGCAGCAAGCGCGTCACCTTGCCGACTCCGACCAGCAGCACGCCGGTTGCGTCGGGGTCGAGCGTGCCGGCGTGACCGACCTGGCGCTCGTTGAAGCGCTTGCGCACCATCGCCACCACGTCGTGGCTGGTGACTCCGGCCGGCTTGTCGACCACCGCCAAGCCGTGCGTGGTCGGCGGCTTACGCCTCGCCATCGCCGTCTGGACCGGGCTGCTCCGGCCGGACAGGCATCGTTGCTTGGTCGTGGAGGATGCGTTCGATTCGTTCTGCAGCGCGGATGGTCTCGTCGGGCCTGAAGGACAGGATCGGCGTCTTCTTCGAGCGGATCTCGCGGCCGACCGACGATTGCAGCCTGACCCGGTGACCGGCCAGCGCAGCGAGGATGTCGGCGTCGCCGTCTTCGCCGAGTAGGGAGTCGAAGTAGACGATTGCCCGGTTCATCTCCGGATCGACGTCGATCGAGGTGATCGTCACCATGTGCAACCGTTCGTCGTCGATGCGGGCCAACGCTTCGGCGATCACCTCGCGCAGCGACTCGTTCAATCTGGCCGTGCGCGGGTAGCGGTGCGCTGACGGGGCCGGCGTCCGTCGTGGGCGGCTCATGACAACCACGTCCGTTCCTCGTCGATGACGTCGATCTCCGGGAACGACCAGACGAACCGGCTGACTTGATCGATGACCTCGGTCGTGTGCTGTTGCGTGCCGCTGACCGCGGCGAAACCCAGTTGGGCGCGTTGCCAGAGGTTCTGGTCACCGACCTCTGCGGCAGCGACATCGAATCGGCGACGGGCCCCGTCGACGATGGAGCGGATCACGCCGCGCTTGTCCTTCAACGACTGAGCGTGGGTGATGTGCAGGTCGACCTCGAGGGCCAGCACGAACATGATGCTCACCCTATCCAGCGAGCGTCAGTCGAAGACCGGCCTGCCGCGAAGAGAGCGCTTCAGCTCGGCCATGCCACACGTCGAGGCCACGAACTCGATCGAGTCCCACAACTTCAGCGCGGTCTCGCCTCTCGGGATCCGCTCGATGACCGGGCCGAACAGGCTGTTCTCGTTGGCTGCACCGGGATGGAAGGTGAGGATCGGGGTGCCGAGGTTCTTGCCGGCGCGCTCGAGGGCGAGATCGGTCTCGGACCGGATGTACGCATCGTGTGACTCGTCGTGGGCGTGAGTGGCCAGGCCGGGTGGCAGGTCGCACGTCTTCAACACACCCTCCAGCACGGCGACCGGATCGGCGATCAGCTCTGGTCGGCAGCGCTGCAGGTGATACGCCTCGCCCAACGCGGTGTAGAACGCACCGACGTCGTCGTTGCTGTGGTCGATGCGGATCTGGTCGGCGACGCGCAGGCAGTGCAGACCGGCGACGTGCCCGGCCCGGTAGTCGGGGTTGTACGACTCGTCGGTGCCGAGGCGGTGCTCGTTGAGCATCGCCAGGCAGATGAACCGCCATCCGACCTCGTAGTTGCGCAGCTGCTTGACCTCGGTGACCCACCGCGACGTGATCCAGGCCCACGGGCACACCGGGTCGAAGAAGAACTCCAAATCGGCCATGCCGTCGAGGTTATCCACCGA
>DATBKA010000198.1:0-2362 GCA_036556105.1 Ilumatobacteraceae bacterium
GCATCGCCGGTGCCGTGCTCGGTAGCTCGTTCGTGCTGCGCGCCGTCGGCGACATCGGTGACGGGACGCTGTCGTGGCTGTCGCCGATCGGTTGGGCTCAGAAGACCAGGCCGTTCGCCGGCGAGACGTGGTGGCCGCTGCTGGTCATGCTCGCCGCGTCCATCGTCCTGCTCCGGTTGGCAGCGGCGTTCGCTGCCCGACGCGACCTCGGTGCCGGGCTCGTCGCCCCGCGACCGGGCCGGCCGACGGCCGCGCCATCCCTCGGCACGCCGAGCGGTCTTGCCCTGCGCCTGCAACGCGGCAGCCTCATCGGCTGGGGCTTGGGAGTGGTGTTCATCGGCGTCGCCTACGGATCGATCGCCGACAGCATCGACGACTTCGTCCGCGACAACAAGGCGCTCGCCGACATCATTGGCCGCGCCGGCGGAGCATCACTGACCGAGTCGTACCTGGCGATGTCGATGCGCATCCTGGCGCTCACCGCCGTGGGGTTCGTGTTGCAGTCGACACTGCGCGTGCGCAGCGAGGAGACGCAACTGCACGCCGAGCCGTTGCTGGCCGCGCCTCTCTCCCGGCAGAGGTGGGCGATGAGCCACGTGCTCATGGCGTGCGCCGGCAGCGTGGTCCTCCTGCTCGCCGCCGGCCTGTCGGTGGGTGTCTGCTACGGCCTCGTGCGTGGCGACGTCGGCGTGGTGCCGGGGCTCGTCGGCGACGCGCTGGTCTACGTTCCGGCGATGTGGGTGATGGCCGGCGTCGCCTTCGCCCTCATCGGCCTGTGGCCGCGCGCCGTCAACGTCGTCTGGGCGATCTTCGCTGCCTGTTTCGTCATCGCCTTGCTGGGTGAGTTGCTCGACCTACCCGGCTGGGTGAAGGACCTGTCGCCGTTCGACCAGGTGCCGCAACTCCCCGCCGCCGACTTCGCCGCGGCACCGGTGGTGATCCTCCTGCTCGTCGCCGGTGTGCTCGGCTGGGTCGGCATGGTCGGGCTGCAACGCCGGGACATCGGCTGAGCCATGGCGACCCGGCCGCTCCGAATCGGCGTGCTCGCACCGATCGCGTGGCGCACGCCGCCTCGCCACTACGGCCCATGGGAGCTGTTCGCATCCTTGCTGACCGAGGGTCTGGTCGAGCTCGGCCACGACGTCACGCTCTTCGCCACGACGGACTCGATCACCAAGGCCCGACTGCTGTCGACGGCGCCGTGCGGGTGGTCGGAGAACGCCGAGATCGATCCGAAGGTCGCCGAGTGCATGCACATCGCCAACGCCGTCGAGCACGCAGCGGAGCTCGATGTGCTCCACAACGGCTTCGACTTCCTTCCGTTGACCTACAGCGGATTGATCGACACGCCGATGGTCACGACGATCCACGGGTTCTCCTCGCCGCGCATCCGGCCCGTCTACGAGCGGTACGACCCGACGACGACCTACGTGGCGATCAGCGACTCCGACCGGCACCCGCGGCTCCACTACGCGGCGACCATTCATCACGGCATCGACACCGCTGCGTTCACGTTGTGTCCTGATCCCGGCCAGCACCTGCTGTTCTTCGGCAGGATCCACCCCGACAAGGGAACGGCGGAGGCGATCGACGTCGCTCGCCGTTGCGGAAGGCGTCTGATCATCGCCGGGATCGTCCACGACGACGAGTACTTCCGGCGCGACGTCGAGCCGCACCTCGACGGCGACCGAGTCACATACGTCGGGCCAATCGGTTCCGAGGACCGCGCCGCCGTGCTCGGCGCCGCCCACGCCTTGCTGCACCTGATCGACTTCGAGGAGCCGTTCGGGTACAGCGTCGTCGAGGCGATGGCGTGCGGCACGCCCGTGATCGCCTACCGCCGCGGCTCGATGCCAGAACTGATCGAGCACGGCGTGACCGGGTTCGTCGTCGACGACGCCGAGTCAGCGGCCGGCGCCGTCGACGCCGTCGCCGGGCTGGACCGCACCGCGATCAGAGCCCAGGCAGTGGCCCGATTCGACCGGCGGACGATGGTCGAGCGCTACGTCGACGTCTACCGCGACGTTCTCCGCAACCGATTGTGAACTTTCCGCCCATATGTGGGCCGGAAGTTCTCAAACGCAGTGGGGAGAAGGGAGGCAGCGGCGCTGATGTGGCGCTGAGCGGAGCGTGCGGGCGCGCATCAGCGCCGGCTCAGGCAGTGCGTTCAGGGTGCGCCATTGCAAACCCGCACGTCCGCCACATCCCTCTCACACAGGAGCACTGCAATGACCGCAACACTCACCCCTTCGACCCTCAACACCTCGACCCTCAACACCTCGACCCTCAACACCTCGACCCTCAACACCTCGACCCTCAACACCTCGACCCTCAATACGCCTCCCACCACGCCGGCCGTCAC
>DATBKA010000199.1:0-3083 GCA_036556105.1 Ilumatobacteraceae bacterium
AGAACGGCGATCACACCGACGAGGACGAGCAGGATCGCTGCCGCCACGGCGACCCAGATCAGCCGCTTGCGCCCCTTGGCGCGGCGAACGGCGATGCGCCGGGCGCGGACACGCGGATCCATCGATCCCGACGAACGAGCCGGCAGTGCTTCGATTCCACCGGTCTCGTCGAGGTCGGAGATGACGATCGTCGACCGGCCACCCGTGTCGTCGCCTTCGCCGGTGTGCACGTCGCGCAAGCGCTGGCTCGACTCCTCGTCGAGGTAGAGGGCGTCGGGCAGGTCGTCGTCGCCGATGACGATGACCTTGCCTTTCGGGCCCGGTGCCGCTGCAGCGCCCGGTGGCTGTTCCCCAGTCGGTTCCGGAGCCGCCTTCCGGGGCTCGGCGGGCTCCTTCGCGGCTGGCCGGGAGAGACCGTCCGTGACCGTGGGAATCGTCGGGGCAGTGCTGTCGGCCGATTCGGCGAGCCCGAGAAGATGATCGATCGCCGGATCCTCGAGGTCGATCGCGTCGGGCTCCTTGGCCGAGAACGCGGCGAGCAGCTCTTCGAGAACGACGTCGGGAACGTGCTCCGGTGTGGCCTTCGGTTCGTCAGCCATGCGTCGATCCCTCGGTCTGCGCGGCTCGCACCTCGCCTCCATCGAAGCCAACGAGGCGCACCTCGCTGCGCAGCTCGAATCCGGTCTCCCTGGCGACCCGATCGCGCACGTCGTCGATCACGGCCTTCACGTCAGCTGCAGTGGCGCCGTCACCGGCCTGGATGAAGTTGGCATGCTTCTCCGACACGAACGCACCGCCGACCCGATAGCCGCGCAGGCCGATGCGATCGATCAGCTCCCCGGCCGACAGCTCTCCCGGGATCGGGTTGACGAACACCGAGCCGGCGTTCTGGCCACCCGGCTGGTTGTCGCGCCGCCAGCGGACGATCTCGGCGATCTCCCGCTCCGATCGCTCGATGTCGCCGCGGCGCAGCTTCAGTCGGGCTCCGAGGACGAGCTCGTGATCGGCCAGGCCGGATCCGCGAAAGCGCAACCCGAGCGTGGCCGCCGGACGCCACGCCGACGCCAGTCCGTGGAGGTCGTAGATCTCCGCGCTGACCAGGCAAGCGGCGATGTCCGAGCCATGGCCGCCGGCGTTCATCCGCACTGCCCCGCCGATCGAGCCAGGTACGCCGACCGCCCACTCGAAGCCGGTCAATCCGGCCGCGGCCGTCTTGCGGGCCAGGACGGGTAGGGCGACCGCCGAGCCGGCCCGCACGTCGACACCCTCGATGTCGATGTGGTCGGTGAGCCCGGCCAGGCTGACGGCGATGCCGGCGAAGCCACTGTCGGCGACGAGCAGGTTCGAGCCGCGACCGACGATCAGCACCGCAAGCTGGTAGCGGGCGATCACCGTCGCCACCTCGTGCAGCTCGGCGAGCGAGGCCGGGGCGACGAAGATCGCTGCCCTGCCGCCGACGCGATACGTCGTCAGCGGTCCCAACGGCTCGTCGAGCCGGCACAGCGGGCCAAGATCCACTGCCGCTCGACGGAGGTTCTCGCCGCGGTTCACGCCGCACCGACCCGCATCGCAGTGCGCCGCTGCTGGACCTCGTCGGGCAACGTGGCGATGTCGCCGCACCCCATCGAGATGCACACGTCACCGGCGCGCAGCTCCTTGGAGAGGTAGTCGATCAAGTCGCCCCGCCGCGGCAGCCAGGCCAGCCGGGTCGCCGGATGGGCGTCGAGCACGGCGTTGACCACGAGCTTGCCGGTGACACCGGGGATGGGGGTGGTGCCCGAGGCATAGATGTCGGTCAGCACGACGAGGTCGGCGTCGACAAACGCATCGCGGTAGGCGGGAGACATCACGGCCATGCGGTTGAACCGGTTGGGCTGGAACACGGCGACCACCCGTTTCCAACCGTCTCCGCTGTTCCGCGCCGCGGCGAGCACGGCGCTGATCTCCGTGGGGAGGTGGGCGTAGTCGTCGACCAGCGTCGCCCCGGCATCGACGCCGCGAACGTCGAATCGCCTGGCGACCCCGCCGAACTTGGCCAGCGCCCGCGCCGCGACGTCGAAGTCGACACCGATGGCCGCGGCCATCGCCACCGCCGCCAACGCGTTGCGCACGTTGTGCACACCGCGCAAGGGCAAGTCGATCGTGCCCAACTCCTGACCATGACGAATGACGGTGAACGTGTAGATGCCGTGATCGGCGCGCACGTCGACGGCGCGAAACTCCGCGGCCACGGACGTGCCGTACGTGATCGCTCCATGTCGGGCCGCCAGCTCGGCGCACACCGGGTCGTCGATGCACAGCACCTTCGGCCCTAGCACCTGACCGAGGTAGCGGTCGAAGCCGTCCACGATCGCCGCCTCGGTGCCGTAGAAGTCGAGGTGGTCGACCTCGACGTTGGTGAGGATCGTGCCGTGCAGCGGAAGCTCGAGATGCGTGCCGTCGCTCTCGTCCGCTTCGACCACCAACCACTCGCCGTCCGTCCACTGCGCACCCGTGCCCATGTCGGTGACGTCACCACCGATGACGAACGAGGGACGCAGCCCCGCCGCCGACATGATCAGCATCAGCATCGACGTCGTTCCGGTCTTGCCGTGCGTGCCGGCGACGCCGATCGACTTGGCTCGGGCGCAGATCGACGAGAGCATGCCGGCCCGGCTCAGCACCGTGATCCCGCGTCGTCGCGCCTCGTCGAGCTCGATGTTCCAGTCGGGAACGGCTGTCGATGCGGTCACCGCCGCGCACCCGTCGACGAGGGCGCGGTCGTGACCGACATGGACCGCGACACCTGCGGCGCGGACTCGCTCCAGCACCGGTCGCTCGCGCAGATCGCTGCCGCTGACCTGATGGCCCATCTCCGCCAGCACGATCGCGATCGCGCTCATCCCGGGACCACCGACGCCGACGACGTGCAGCCGCTGCGCCGTGGCGAGATCCAACGGCACCCGAGGGGTCACGACCGCGGTCCTGCCGCTCGTTCGATCAGATCGACCAGGGCGCTACCACTGTGTCGCTCGCCGAGCGCCGCCGCAGCCGACGACATCCGTTCGAGCCGCGACGGATCGGCCTGCAACTGATCGATCTCG
>DATBKA010000200.1:0-6156 GCA_036556105.1 Ilumatobacteraceae bacterium
TGCGCCCAGGCTCCGGGTGTGACCGGGACGATCTCGGGGGTGACACCCTCGAACCCGGTGAGGTCGCGGACGTGCAGGTCGGCGATGCGCGCCAGCTCGCCGAACTTGATGCGCACGCTGGGATCGACGTTGGCCTCGGACGCACCGCCAGTGGCGGCCAGCCCGGCGAACTGGCGAGCTGCGTCCCAGTTCAGCGGGCCTTGCCCGGCGAGGGCGCGAGCGAGATCGCCGAACATCGGCATGTTCTCGAACGGGTTTCCGGACCCGGAGTCGTCAGCCATAGGGCGAGCCTACGGCCTGCGCCCGCGGTAGCGTCCGTCGTCATGACGGTCGCCTCGACGCCCTCTTCGGTCACCGCGCCGAGGGTCGCGGTGGTGTGGGTCAGCGACGGCTCCGACGGTCTCGGTCGCCGCGTCGTCGAGCGTCTCCACGCCAGTCCGGCGCTCGTCCAAGGAGATGCGGAGACGTGCGACACCGTCGTCTGGCTGGCGTCCGCCGACGCCGACGCGCGGGCACGGCGGCGTCAGAGCGCAACAGAGGGTTTCACCGTGGCGCTGGCCGAGGCGCCGATGGCCACGCATCTCGTGGTGGTCTCCTCGGCGATGGTCTACGGCGCGTGGGCGAACAACCCGGTGCCGATCACCGAGGAGGCGGTGCTGCGACCCGACGTCGAGTTCGTGTACGCACGGCAACTCGGCGCGGTCGAACAACTTGCCGACGAATGGCGGCTCGCTCGAGCTGGCCGCAGCGTCACCGTGCTGCGCCCCGCACTGGCGATGGCCGCGGACGGCACCAGCGGTCTCGCCGCCGCCTTGGCGGCCGGGATGGGTCAGCGTTTCGGAGAAGAGGATCCGCCCGCTCAGTTCTTGCACATCGACGATCTCGCCTCAGCCGTCCTGCTCGCCGCAGAGCAGCGTCTCGACGGCGTCTACAACGTCGCCCCCGACGGGTGGGTTGCCGGCGAACGCGTCCGCGCTCTTGCCGGCGCGGTTCCACGCCTCAAGCTTCCCGAGCGCATCTCGGAGCTGATCGGCAACCTGCGCTGGCGGTTCGAGCGCGGCCCGATCCCTCCCGGACTGCGCGGCTACACGAGGTGGCCGTGGCTGGTCGCCAACGATCGCTTGAAGGCGGAAGGCTGGGCGCCAGCGGTCACCAACGAGCAGGCGTACGTCGAGGGCACCGAATCGAAGTGGTGGACGATGATCAGCCCGAAGCGCCGTCAGGAGATCGCCCTCGGCGCGCTCGGGGCCGGCCTGCTCACCATTGCTGTCGTGATCTGGCGGGCCGTTCGCCGGGCGCGAAGGCGGCGGGCGGCGCTGCGACTCTAGAGCGAGGGCGCGGTGCTGAGTGTCACGGCGACATCGGCCGCGCTCTGACCGGCGTGGACGATTGTCAGCGCGACCGTGTCGTTCGGTGCGAACGCCGCGATCGCCATCTTCAGTTGATCAACCGTGGTGACCGCGGTTCCGTTAACAGCGCCGATCACGTCGCCGGCGACGATGCCCGCGGCGGCGGCAGGACCGTTCGGGTCGACGCCGTCGATCAATGGACCACCGCGATCGGCGTCGATGACGTGCACGCCGACGTACGGCGACGTCGACGGATTGACTGCGGCAACGAGCCCGGAGAGGTTGGCAACGCTGACGAAGACGGGACCGGAGGCGCCGTGGCTGCACATCCCGACCAGCAACCCGTTGCTGTTGACGACTGCCGCACCTTCGGGGATCGCCTCGGACCACGCGTCGAGCGTGAGGTGGCCGTCGGCGTCGGTGCGCACGTTCGCCGCCACGGGCAACGAACCGACGATCGTCACGGCGTCGCCTGCGGCGGCGGCCGGCCCGATGCCGTAGGAGCTGATCAACGACATCGCTTCGGGCGACAGCACGGCGACACCGAGATCGCGATCGACCATCAGCACGGCGACGTCGTGTGGTTGCCCGTCGGAGCCGATCAGCGTGATGAACGATCGGCCTTCCACGGCTCGCGCTGTGGTGATGACCATCGAGTCGCCAACGGCGACGGCGGTCAGCGTCGGCTCGACCTCTTCGACGTTCGTGCCGGCGAACGTCTCGAGCGGTTGGGTGGCGGGTGCCGCTGTCGTCGGCGCCGGCGCGACCGGCGCAGCCGTCGAGGACGGGGCCGCGACCGACGATGTCGGGCGAGCCGCCACCGAGCTGGCGACCAGCGTCTCGGCACGAGCGGTGCTGACGAGGCTGGTCAGGTCGTTGGCGGTGCTGCTGACGACCGAGGGCGTGGCCAGTCCGCCGCGACCGGTCGAGGGCAACATCGCCCACAGCACGGCTATGGAGAGGATGCCGCCGATCGCGCCAGTGGCGATCATCAGCCCGCGACCCAACGTCAGCGGCGGCTCGGTGTGAGCCCACGCTTTTTGCCCGAGCTCGGAGGGGTGACGCCACGCTCGCTCGTGCGGTGGGAGTGGCGCGGGCGGGTACGCGCTGGGATCGAGCGCGTCGTCGTCAGGCCACTCACTCCGCTCCACGAGCGGGAGAGACTACTGATCCGGCGCGTGATGTGGGGATCACCCCGGCTGTTGCCCAGTGTCCGTTGCCGAGCGGGGAGCTACCATGCCCAGTCGTGCAACCTCCGGCTAGCGGGAACTCGTGGCTTGGCTTGACCAGCGACTCGCTGCCGATCGCCGCGGCCTACGACTGGGCCGTGCTCCCCAGCTGCGGAGCGGTCGTGCTGTTCAGCGGCACGGTGCGTGATCATGCGGTCGACGAGCACGGCGTGGCGCGCGAGGGTGTGGAATCGCTGACGTACGAGGCCTATGAAGCGCACGTCGTTCCGCGCTTCGAGGCCATCGACGCCGAGCTCCGAGTGCGCTGGCCACAGACGGGGCGAGTGGTGCTCTTGCACCGCACCGGTCAGCTCGACCTCGGGGAGAGCTCGGTGATCGCTGTCGTCAGTGCACCTCACCGTGGCGAGGCATTCGAGGCGGCCCGCTTCGCCATCGACGCGCTGAAGATGAGCGCACCGATCTGGAAGCACGAGGTGTGGCTAGGCGGGTCCGGTTGGGGCCTGGCTTCCGGCACCCCGATCGACGCATCGGCGGTGCCCGGCACGGCACACACACGGGCCACATCGTGACGCTGGTCATCGTCGCGGTCGCGGTGGTGCTGCTGGCCATCATCGGGCTCATCGCCTATTCGCGCCGGCCGCGCCAGGACTCGGGTGTCGCCAGCTTCCGCCGGCACATCGACGCGTTGTCGTCGGAGTCGCGACGTGAGTTGAAGGACCGCGTCCGCCCCGCGGTCGACGACGACGATCCCGACACCCCGCAGGAGCCGGCGGACTAGCCCATGGCCCGCGACCTCGCAATCGATCTCGGCACAGCGAACACGCTGGTGTACATGAAAGGCCGCGGCATCGTCCTCAACGAACCGTCGGTCATCGCCTTGAACCGCCAGACCGGCGAGGTGTTGGCGACCGGTCGGGAAGCGTGGCAGATGATCGGGCGCACGCCCGGCTACATCGTCGCCGTTCGTCCTTTGCGCGGCGGGGCGATCACCGACTTCGAGATCACGGAGCGGATGATCCGGTTGCTGCTGCAGCGCGTCGGGGTCAGCCGGTTCACCCGCCCCAAGGTCGTCATCTGCGTTCCTTCGGCGATCACCGAAGTCGAGCGCCGCGCTGTCACCGATGCGGCGCGCCGCGCCGGGGCGGCCGACGCGCAGTTGATCGAGCAACCGATGGCTGCGGCGATCGGCGCCGATCTGCCCATCGACGAGCCCGTCGGCAACATGGTCATCGATATCGGCGGAGGCACCAGCGAAACGGCTGTCATCAGCCTCGGTGGGATCGTTGCCCTCGAGGCGGTGCGCGTCGGCAGCTTCGACATCGACGCGGCGATCCAGGCCTACGTGCGCAGGGAGCACGGCATCGCCATCGGCGAACGCACGGCGGAGGAAGTCAAGGTCGCCATCGGCTCGGCCGATCCCACCCACGACGAGAACCAGGCCGAGGTGCGCGGTCGCGACCTGATGAGCGGACTGCCGAAGACGGTGATCTTGACGCCGGAGGAGATCCGCCTGGCGATCGACGACGTCCTCAGCAGCATCACGTCGTCGGTCGTGCGTTGCCTGTCGAAGGCGCCGCCCGAGCTTGCCCAGGACTTCCTCGTGCGTGGCATGTACCTCGTCGGCGGTGGCGGCTTGCTGCGCGGATTGGCGCAGCGCATCGAACGCGAGACCCAGGTGCCGGTGAAGATGTCGACGATGCCGCTCGAGGCGGTCGTGATGGGCGCCGGCCACTGCATCGAGCACTACGACGCCCTGAAGAACATGTTCATGGGCGCCCGCCGCTGAGTGAAGATCCGGGCTGACCTCACCGACGAGCTCGTCGACGGGTTGGCGGAGATTCGTCGGCAGTACAAAGTCCCGGCCGGCTTCCCCGAGCCCGTTCTGGCCGCTGCGGCCGAGGCGATCAGTCGCCGACCGACGAAGCACGTCGATCGCACCGAGTGGCCGTTCGTCACCCTCGACCCGGCGGCGGCGACCGACCTCGACCAGGCGTTCCACATCGAGGCGGTCGGCGACGACCTGCTCTTGCACTACGCGATCGCCGACGTCGCCTGGTTCGTTCACGACCGCGACCCGGTGGACGAGGAGGCATGGCAACGGGGGACGACCCAGTACTTGCCGGATGGACGCGCCAGCCTGTATCCCGCTGTCCTGTCAGAAGGCGCGGCGAGCTTGCTTCCTGACGGTCCGCGTCCCGCTGTCGTGTTTCACGTGCGGATCGACGCCACCGGTGGCGTCAAGCTCGACGGCGCCGAACGATCCCTCGTCCATTCGCGGGCCAAGCTCGGCTACGAGGCGACCGGTGCCGCGCAGCTTCCCAAGGCGCTGCCCGAGCTGGCCCGGCGCATCGTCGCCGCCGAAGAACGGCGTGGCGCCAGTCGCGTCGAGTCGCCCGAGCAGGAGGTGCGCGTCAACGCCCGTGGCGGGTACGACATCACGTTTCGCCCGCGCACCGCGGCACAGGACCAGAACGAGGCGATGTCGCTGGCCACCAACCTGGCCGTCGCCGACGCGCTGCTCGCCGCGGGCACCGGCCTGTTCCGCGTCATGCCCGACCCGAACGGCGGAGCCGAGCAACGGCTGCGCCATACGGCGCGAGCCCTCGGGCTCGACTGGCCGCCGACGATGACGCTGCGCGACTTCGAGCGCACGCTCCACAACGGCTCGCCGAAGCCCGCGGCCATGGCGATGGCGATCCGCCGCGCCGGCCACGGCGCGTCGTATGTCCCCTTCACCGCCGGCGAGCGCCCCTGGCATGCGGCCATGGCCGCCACATACGTGCATGCGACCGCGCCGTTGCGTCGCCTCGGCGACCGGTACGTGGTGATGGCTGCGCTCGCCGTCGCCAACGGTCAGCCGGTCGCCGATGAGGTGCAAGCCGCGTTCCCGAAGCTGTCGCCGGTGATGGAGCGCGCCGATCACACCGCGTCGCAGATCGAGCGAGCGGTGATCGAGCTTGCCGAGGCGGTGCTGTTGAGTGGCCAGGTGCAGCGGACGTTCCCTGCCGTTGTCACCGATGTGGACGAGCGCGGGGCGCGCATCCAGCTCTGCGACCTGCCTGTCGTGTCGCGCATCGATGCCCACGGTGTCGCGCCGGGTGACGACGTTCGTGTCCGCATCGAGAACGTCGACATCGGCCGCCGCACGGCGACGTTGAAACGCGTCGCCTGAACGGCCCATGGGCGCGGAACTATGCCATCGGTGGCATCAGTCGCGCCCAAGCCGACGCGGCCGACGTCAGGCAGGTGGCGCGATTCCGAACACGCCGTCGGTCAACGACAGCACGTAGAGCTCGCCATCGGGCGCTTCGGTGACGGCTGAGATGCTCGGCACCTCGCCGAGGACGATCTCCCCGGTGACGGCTCCGCCTTCGACGCGCAGCGCACGAACCGCGTCGCCGCAGTAGTCACCGAACACGTACCACCCGACGAGGGCGGGGATCGCCGCGCCGCGATACCGCACGCCGCCGCTGGTCGAGCAACCGAGGTCGCCGTGCGGGTACTCGTAGATGGGAAACGTGACGCCGTCGGGGGACTGGTCGTCGTTGAAGCGGTGCGTCGCTTCGAACGCGCTCCAGCCGAAGTTCATGCCCCGCCCGGCACCATCCGCTGCCCAG
>DATBKA010000201.1:0-3101 GCA_036556105.1 Ilumatobacteraceae bacterium
GGTGCACGGCCGGCTCGACATCAGCGGGCCGCTCGACACAGCCTGGGAGCTCAACAAGGTGCTCCCCGACGCCGAACTCGTCGTGATCGACGACGAAGGCCACGACGGTGGCCACAGCATGACCTCTGTGATCGTCACCGCGACCAATCGCTTCGCCACGTCCTGACAGCGGAACCGGGGAAGTCCGGCCCGTGGCGTCCACGTTGCAAGCGTGCGGCCGGGCTTCGCCGGGCGCGACGCGGACCCAATCAGTCGACGAACGTCGGGCAACGCTCTCCCGGGAAGTAGCGAGCGCATTCTTCGGCCGTGAATCCGCGAGTGAGGAGCGATCGGGCCACCCTGGCTCGTTCATTCGCGTCGAGCGAGAAACGTCGGAAGACGCTGCCGCCGTCCTCGTAATACAGCGTGTTTGTTCCTTCAACGAAGGCGACGGAGGGCGAATCCTCGAGGTGCAGGGGGAAGTCGGCGACCAGCTCACCGTCGGGCGACCACACCCGCGCGTTTCCGGCGTGCGAAGCCGTGGCAATCCACCCATCCGTGGAGATGGAGACTGACGGGACGCTCCCCGCATGAGCGTTGACCGTCCACACGACGGCTTCCCGACCGGATCCGTTGGCCAACTTGTCGAGATCGAGCATGACCAGCTGCCCGTTGGACATCGAGAGAGCAAGACGTGTGCCGTCGGCTGCGATGGCCAAGTTCAACGGACTATCGGCTTCGTACGAGCCCAGCTCGCTCCCCTTCGCCAGATCGAACACCCTGACGAGTCCCGCTCTGTCCATCACAGCAACGACTCCGGGGGCGCCATCGGCGACGGGCGGGCCGAACATCGAGCCCCAGATGGCGATGTTGCCGAGGTCGACGAGTGTGCGTCCTGAGCGAACGTCGACGACCCGGCCGACGGTCGGATGTCCCTGGACCTGCACAGGCCCGTCGATGGCAGTGCACAGCGTCTGCCCGTCGAGAACGACGAACCGGCCGGCCGGGTCGAGACCAGCCACGGTTTCGCATTGACCGAACTCCGCTGTTTGGCGTCCGGTCGCCAGGTCGACGAGCTCGCTGTGGTCACCGTCGACAACTGCCGCAGTCGAGAGGTCCGCTGTGATGGCAGACCAGTCCAGATCGGTTACCGCGGTGACGTCCTCACCGGTGTCCAAGTCGACCCGATGCACCGACCCGCTGGCGAACACGTGCACGATGGCCGCGGACGCGTCCGCCCAGAGAAGTCCCGAAAGTCCACCGGACACTTGGAAGTTGCCGAGCTGCTCCGGGCCTTCGGGCGAGAGATCCCAGACCCGAACCTGTTCGACCGTCGCCGACACCAGACGGGATCCATCCGGTGAGATCGCCAGGCCAGCCGTTTCGTCCGTCGAGCCGGCGAGCTGCCGTATCTCGTCGAACGTCTCGGTATCGAAGAGGTGGATGAGGTGGTCGTTGCCGCCGATGGCCAGGACCTTGCCGTCCGGGCCGAACCTCGCCGACGTTGGCCCGGGTAGTTTCAGCGAGTTCTCGATGTCACCGGTGGCGACATCGATGACGTCGACGCGACGCCCTTGCGGCGCAATCAGTGCCGCCATCCGACCGGTCGGGTCGATCTCGAGACCGAAGTACTCAACGTCGTCGGGCACGTCGATCTTGCGAATCAGTTCACCCGTGGCCACGTCGATCACCGCGAGCGGTTGCCCCGGATCGAGCACGATGACTGAACCAGTGCCCGGCACGAACTGGAACGTCCACGCTCGACCTAGCGACCTCGGCACCCCGCCTGTGGCGATGTCCCACACGACGAGTTCGGCCTTGGCGTCCGGATCAACTCGCACCGCCCCAAGCCAACGCCCACTGGGATCGTGAGCGACGGAGTCGTAATCGCCAGCAGGCCCTGGGAGAGAGCCCACCAATCGACCGCTCGGGATCTCGAAGCGCTCGATGGCCGGCAACACGTCGTCCGCCCGCTCGTTGTAGGCCAACGCCAACGTCGTGCCGGAGGGGGCGAACGACAACACTCGGACAGTACCGGTGTGATAGCCGGTCGTGATCCGTTCGATCGTCCGACCCGCCACGGGATCGATGAGATCGAACCCGTCGATGCGGTCGACAGCGATCAGAGAGCCGTCCGGACTCAGATCGACGGAAGCGCCTGTCTCGCCGTCGACGGTGACGAGAAGCCGCATCGACTGCGTCGCCTGCTGCAACGCCGAGACCACTTCGGGCAGCGGTTCGTCCGTCCTCTCCGTCGCCGCCAGCGCCAGCAGCGTCGCCCGCTCCGGGTCCTCGGCAATGGCCAGTTGCGCCAGGCCGGCCAGCTCGCGCGCCCGCGTTTCGTCCGCCTGGCGATCGGCGCGACCGCGTTGCACGACAGCGACACCGGCCATCACCGTCGCCGCGACCACCGCGACAGAGAGCAACCCGACGACCGACCGACGACGCCTGCGGCGCGTGACTCGATCACGGTCAGCCTTGGTTCGGCTGGCAGTAAGGAAGCAGCGTTCCTCTTCACTCAGTTCGAATCCAGACGCCGCGGCCCATGACTCGGCCAGCTCCAGGCGTCCGCCGCGATACAGGAAGCTCGATTCGGAATCGGCCCGCACCCAGTCGTGCGCCGCGCTCTCGAGTCGCCGCCGCGTCAGCAGATCTTCGCGGGCCTCGTCGATCCATCCCTTGTATCGGTCCCACTCGGTCAGCAGTGCCTCGTGGGCCAGCTCCACCGTCGGTGTCCGCGTGGCCGGATCACGGTCAAAGGTGAGCAGCCGATACCGGCCGTACTCGGCGAGGACCGTCTCGAGGTCATCGATGAACACGCCACTCTGCTCGAGCTCAGAACGGCGCGCGCGGCGACGAGTGTCCTCACGGTCTTCGCTGACAGTCACCAGGCGGAGGAACACGCGCTGTGCGGCAACGCGGCCGCGCGCGTCGAGGGAGTCGTAGATCGCCTCGGCGCGACGTCCGATCGCACCGGCGAGCCCGCCCGCGTCGTCGAAGCCGCCGAGCGTGACCGTGTTCGTCTGTCGCCCCTCGAACAGCTCCGCCATCGTGTGTTGGAAGAGCGGAAGCCCGCCGGGTTGGAGCTCGGCGTCGGCGACGATCCGCTCGACGAGCGCCGG
>DATBKA010000202.1:0-3039 GCA_036556105.1 Ilumatobacteraceae bacterium
CTATCGCCCGAGGAAGCGAACGCCAAGCCCCTGTTCGGACGATCGTCGGAGCGCTCGGCGCGCTTCGCTCAGAGCGCCGGGCACCCCCGACCACGCCACGTCGTGTACCCCGCCTGGACGCACACGAGCGCGACGAGCAAAGCGGCGATCGGATCGGCCCACCACGCCTCGAAGACGGCGTTGGCGGTGAGCCCGACGAGCACGGCAGCGGAGAGGTACGCGCAGAGCACGTTCTGTGTTCCTGCGCCCCACGCCGCCGACGACGCCAGCCGTGTGCCGACCCGCCGTTTGGCCTGGCCGAGGACGGGCATCAGCACGGCGTCGCTGGCAGCGAGACCGACGCCGATCCAACTCGCGTCGGCGCCCTCGCCGGACGCCAGCTGTCGCACCGCCTGCACGGCGATGTACGGCACAAGGAGGATGAACGTTGCCCCGACGACCTTTTGAGCGAGCCGCTCAGCCTCGTCGGAGTGCAGCCGGCTGGCCGAGAAGCGCCAGATCAGGGCCGCTGCGGCGGCGGCCTCGATAGCACAGCTCAGCCCCCAACCGATCAAGGCGACCGAGCCGGCGGCGACTCCCGAGGCCATCCCCAGCACACCATCGATGCCGAGCCAGACGATCGTCAGCCAGGACAGCATCCGGATCCTGCCCGCCAGCACCGAACGCTCGTCGTGATCCGCGATACTTGCCGTCGACATGCCGGGGATCATATTGGAAAAGACTGATAACATCAAGTTAATTGAATACGTTGATGGCTGACGTCACACCCCAACTCGTCGACGAGTGTCGCTCGCTCGCCGACCGATGGGCTCCGGTGTTGCGCGGGCTGGCCAGTACGGAACGTCTGCTGATCGTGCTGTGGTTGGCCGGCACGGCGAGCACCGTCAGGGACCTCGAGAAGGTGACCGGGCTGCGCCAGTCGATGGTGTCGTACCACCTGCGCGCCCTGCGCGACGCAGGATTGGTGACGTCGACCGCGGTGGGGCGCACGAACGAGTACCGCCTCGCCGATCCCGAGCTCGACGAGCTGGCTCGTTTGCTCGGTAACTTCTGCCCACCGCGTCAGGATTCGCCCCCGACCTGACGGCGCTCGGGACGATCGCGGCAGGGCTCAGCTCGAAATTGAGCGCGCCAGATTCGGCACCACGAGGAAGAATCCCCTGTGCATGGCCAATCCGACCGCACGTTGGCGCGCCCTCGCGGCGCTGTTACGACCCGACGCCTGGCGTTGGGTCGGCCTCGGCGCGCTCGTCGCCACGGCGTCGGGGCTGATGCTGACCGGACCGCTGATCGTGCGCCGGATCGTGGATCTCGCCACCAACGGCACCACGACCGCCCAACTCACCAAGCTGGCGTTGGTGTTCCTGGTGGTAGCGGCGGCGATGCAGCTGATCAACGTCGCCGTGGCGTGGGTGGCGACGGTCACGGCCTGGCACACGACCAACGAGATCCGCGTCCGCCTGGCGCGCCACGTGCTCGGGCTCAGCCACGGCTTTCATCGCCGGCACACGCCCGGCGAGCTGATCCAGCGTGTCGACGGCGACGTCACGTCGGTGTCCGACTTCATGGGACGGGTCATCCCCCGCGCCGCCGGTGCGCTGTTCACCGTGGTCGGAATGGTGCTCGTCCTGGCCGTCGTCGACTGGCGCCTCGCCGCAGGGACGGTCGTCTACGTCGTCCTCGCCGTCGCCGTGATCGTGCGCGGCAGGCACCGTGCCGTCGGCGAGTCGTCGGACGAGATGGGCTCGTACGCACGCCTGTACGGCGGCATCGAGGAGCGACTGACCGCAGCAGAGGATCTTCGTGCCAACGGCGCCGGGGCCCACGCCATGTGGCGGTTCGTCGAGGACAGCGCCGACGCGCTGGGCAGTGCAGTCCGCCGCGAGAAGGCGTTCCTGCGGATGTGGTGGGCCGTCGACAGCTCCGTCGCCGCCGGCTCGGTCGTGTCGCTGGTCGTCAGCGCCGCGCTCGTCTCCCGCGGCATCATCAGCATCGGTGACGCGTTCTTGCTGTTCCAATACGTCCTCTTGATCTCGCGCCCTCTCGAAGACGTCGTCGACCAGTTGGAGACAGTTCAGAAGGCGAACGGGGCGATGGTTCGCGTCATCGACCTGCTGGCCGTTCAGCCCGACATCGTCGACAACGGGACGACGGCGCCGCTGGCGGGTCCGCTCAGCATCGAGTTCCGCGACGTCACGTTCGACTACGGCGACGAGCAGCCGGTGCTGCAGTCGGTCGACCTGTCGTTCGCCGCCGGCCGCTCGATCGGGCTCGTCGGGCGGACTGGGAGCGGAAAGACGTCGCTGTCGCGCCTCGTGCTCCGCCTCGTCGAACCGACGCAGGGCGCGGTGCTGCTCGGCGGTGTGCCGATTGCCGACATCCCACTGACCGAGCTGCGCCACCGCGTCGCCCTCGTGCCGCAAGAGGTCGAACTGTTGAGCGGTACGGTCCGCGACAACGTCACGTTGTTCGATGCCGTGCCGAGCGACGCCGATGTCGCCGCGGCGTTGCGCAATGCCGGCCTCGAATCGCTGGCCGACGACGACATCCACCGCCCACTCGGCGCGGGCGGAGCCGGGTTGTCGGCCGGCGAGGCCCAGCTGCTCGCCTTGGCTCGGGTGTGGCTGCGCAACCCCGACATCGTGGTGCTCGACGAGGCGACGGCACGCGTCGACCCGGCAACGGAGGCCCGCCTCGAAGCAGCGGTCGCCCGCCTGACCCGTGACCGCACGACGTTGATCATCGCTCATCGCCTCTCGACGTTGCGTCACGTCGACGAGATCGTCGTGCTCGATCACGGCCGTGTCGTCGAGCATGGCAACCGCGTCGACCTCACCGACGACATCGACAGCCGCTACCGGCACCTGCTCGAGCTCGCCCTCGACGAAGACGCGGTGACGTCATGAGCGTCTGGCGTCTCGGCTGGCGCGTGTCGCAGCACGAGCCACGCAGCTTCTGGTCGGGTTACGTGCTCTTCGTCGTCTTCTTCACGTTCCCGGTGCTGAGCGGATGGCTGCTCGGCCGCGGCTTCTCCGCCTT
>DATBKA010000203.1:0-2890 GCA_036556105.1 Ilumatobacteraceae bacterium
CCGGCTTCTCCGGGGCGGCATCCGGGCGATGGCCGGCCACCTCGATGCGGTGCGTCTCGGTGAGGAGGACGCGGAACAGCTGCTCGGCGAAGTCGGGGTCGATGCCGGCCTCGATCGCTTGCTGGCGGCGGGTGACCACGACGTCGCGCACTCGCGCCGGTTGGATCACTGGCGTGTCGGACCCTTCCTTGACCGCGGCGACCTGCCGGCAGACCGCCAGCCGCTCGGCGACGATGGCGATGAGGGCGCTGTCGAGCTGATCGATGCGTGATCGGAGGTCGTCGAGCTCGCCCACGGCCTGAACCGTACCGGGTCAGACCCGCTGTGTGCGCTGCGACGCATGCCACCCCATGACGGCTCGCTGCAGCAGGTTGAGCAACACGAGGCTGATGGTTCCGAGGATGGCCATGGCGAAGATCGCCGCCCACAGGCGGTCGCCCTCGTTGTTGGCCACGGCTCGTGCCCCGATCTTGCCGAGGCCGCCGGTGGGGCCTTCGGCGAGGTAGGCGACGACGAGCGCCAGGCCCGTGTTGTACTTCGCTGCGGTGAACAGCGCCGGCAGGGCAGATGGGAGGCGCAGATGCCACAACACCTCCCAAGGCGAGGCGTCGACGGACGCGAGAAGCTCGCGGCTGGCCGGATCGGCGCCGCGCATCCCGTCGACCGCGGCGAACGTGAACGCTGGCAGCGCGACGAGGGCGACGATGAAGATGACCGGACGCTCGGACAGGAAACCGAACCCGACTCGTACGGACGCGATGTACGCCGCAAACGGCGTGACGGCGATCAGCGTCAGCACCGGTTGCGTCGCTTGTTCGAGGAACGTCGACGCTGCCATCGCAGCGCCGATGAAGACGGCCGCGGCGATCGCGAACGCGAAACCCAGCGCGGCGTGCCGGAGGGTCAGCAGCGCTGCGTTGAAGTAGTCGTCAGGGAACTTCGCCAAGTAACGGACGATGCGGCTCGGTCGGGCGAGCACGAACGGTCGGATGTCGAAGACGCGCACGAACGCCTCCCACACGCCGAAGAACACGACGAGCCCGGCGACGGGCGCGATCAATCGCGTCCGTTTCACCCCTCACCACCATGGCCGCCGTGCAGCGCGTGCCGGACCTCGCTGCACAGCTCGAAGAAACGCGAGTCGTCGTCCACGTCGCCGCGGCGGGGCCGGGCGAGATCGATCTTGATGTCGCCGACGATTCGAGCCGGCCGCGGTGAGGTGACCAGCACCCGGTCGCTGAGCGCCACCGCTTCGTTGATCGAATGGGTGACGAACAGCGTCGTGACACCGCGGCCCTCGACGAGTTGGTTGATCAGGCCGCGCATCTCCGAGCGAGTGATCTCGTCGAGCGCGGCGAGCGGCTCGTCCATCGCCAGCAACGGCGCGCCGAGCGACAGAGCACGCACCAAGGCAACGCGTTGTTGCATGCCACCGGACAGCTCGTACGGCTTTGCGTCGAGGAATGCGGTCAGGCCGACACGATCCAGCAACTCGATGGGGTCGCTCGTCGTCGAGCGGTTGGCGCTGGAGTTGATCTCGACCAGGAGGCGGGCGTTGGCGCGCACGCTTCGCCACGGCAGCAGCCCCGGGTTCTGCGGCACGATGGCCACCTGCTTGTGGCGGCGGGCGATGGTCGCCGGCTCGTCATAGACGCGCACGTCGCCGCTGCTCGGAGCTTCCAGGCCGGCCACGACGCGCAGCAGGGTCGACTTTCCACATCCCGATGGACCGATGACGCTGACGAACGAGCCCTGCTCGATGTCGAGATCGATCCCGGCGATCGCTTCCAACGTTCCGAACGACTTGTGCACCCCGCGCAGGGTGACGGCCGCCGTCATGGCCAATAGACGTCCATCAGTCGTTCGATCTGCTTGGCGACGATGTCGAGCTCGATGTTGACCACGGCACCCGGCCCGGCGGTGCCGAGCGTGGTGACGTCGGCGGTGTGGGGAATCACCGAGACGCGGAACGTGTCGTCAGTGAGGTCGTAGGCGGTCAGGCTGATGCCGTCGATGGCGATCGAGCCCTTCTCGACGAGGTAGCGCATCTTGTCGGTCGGCAGGCGCACGACGAGCTCCGGCGCGGCCTCGACCACTTCACCGGTGCAGTCGACGTGGCCGAGGATGAGGTGGCCGCCGAGCCGCTCGCCGAGCGCCATCGGTCGTTCGAGGTTGACACGGTCGCCGGGGCGGAGTTGCGACAGGGACGTGCAGCGCCGGGTTTCGTCACTCAGGTCGGTCGCCCACCACTCACCGTCGAGATCCGTGCCGCGATCGACGAGCGTGAGGCAGCAACCGTTGACCGCGATCGACGCGCCCAGGTACGAGCCCTCGAGCACCTTGCGGGCGTGGATGCTCATCCGGGTGCCGTCGCCCCACTCCGTGGTGACGGTTTCGAGCCTTCTGACCGTGCCCATCTCTTCGATGATCCCGGTGAACATGGCCCGAGCTTATGGGCGGAGGCGCTGACCTGCGCAATGAAGCCGCTATCATGGCCAGGTCCGTCGGGGCCTCACCTCCGGCGAGACGCGGATCGACCACTCGAGTCACTCGAATCGACCGCGACCTCCAGACCGACAACATGGAAGGCACGTACATGTCCAAGCAGGACACGATCGACGAGCACAAGGTGCATGACACCGACACCGGTTCACCGGAAGTGCAGATTGCACTGCTCACGTCCAGGATCAACCAGCTCACGGAGCACTTGAAGACCCACAAGAAGGATCATCACAGCCGCCGCGGACTGCTGATGTTGGTCGGTCGTCGACGCCGAATGCTCGACTACGTTCGCAACATCGACATCGAGCGTTACCGCCAGATCGTTCAGAAGAACGGTCTGCGCCGCTAGCGATCACAACATCACGAGCAGCAACCGAGTCGGTTGTCA
>DATBKA010000204.1:0-3161 GCA_036556105.1 Ilumatobacteraceae bacterium
CACGACCGGCTTGCTGGAGAAGCTCAACCGCGTCGAGCTCGAAGGGGTGATCGCTCACGAGCTGTCGCACGTGCGCAACTACGACATCCTCGTCTCGACGCTCGCCGTCACCCTGGTCGGTGCCATCGCCTTGTTGACGAACATCGGCATGCGGATGATGTGGTGGAACGGCGGTCGGGTTCGGCGCGACGGCGATCGAAACGGCGGCAACCCGCTGGCGATCCTCGGCCTGGTGTTGCTGATCTTCGCCCCGATCCTCGGCAAGATGATGCAGGCGGCAGTCAGCCGGCGGCGGGAAACGCTCGCCGATGTCAGCGCGTGCCAGCTCACGCGCTATCCGCCGGGGCTGATCTCGGCGCTGGAGAAACTGCGCGACGACACGACGGTGACGCACTCTGCTACAACTGCCACCGCACATTTGTGGATCGAGCAGCCGATGTCAGGCGTGGGCGACGCCGGCAAATTCGGGAGCTGGAACCGCTTGTTCGACACCCACCCCCCGCTCGAAGAGCGCATTGCCCTGTTGAGAGAACTGTGAGATTTGCCAGGACTACGCCGATCCTGATCCTCGCCACCGCACTCGTTGCTTGCAGCAGCGGGAGCGCCGCGTCCCCGAACACGACGGCCGAGACAGCCCCCACGACTACCAAGCCGAAGCCGACGACCACCTCGTCGTCGTCGACCTCGACGTCGTCATCGACCTCGTCGTCGACCTCGACCACCATCGCACCCGAGCCAGTCATGCCGCTGACGGGCAAGCCGATCACCGACCCGGCGATCGCCGCCCAGCCGGTCGTCGTGGTCAAGGTCTCGAACGATCCCAAGGCGCGTCCACAGTCCGGCCTCAATGCCGCGGACATGGTCTTCGAGGCGTGGGGTGCCGGCCCGACGCGGTTCGCGACGATCTTCCAGAGCACCGACGCGCCCAGGGTCGGGCCGATCCGCTCGGCGCGCACCCAAGACGTCGACCTCGTCGGCGAGTTCAATCGCCCCGTGTTCGCCTGCTCAGGTGGCAACCCAACGGTCGTCACCACGATTCGCAACTCCGACCTGCAAGTCGTCACGGAGAGCCAGGGGCCCGGCTGGTACCTCGACAAGCACCGCCGCCGCCCGCACGCGACGTACAACGACACCGCGTCGTTGCGTCTCAACGCCGACGCCACCAGCACGGCACCTGCCCAGCAACTGCACTACCGCGCGGCCGGCGACGCCGCTGTCGGCGAGGCATCCGCCGGGTTCAACCTGCACATCCAGTTGATCGACGTCGAATGGCGGTGGAACGCGCAGACCGGTCGCTACGAGCGATCGCAAGATGGTGGCCCACACCTCCTCGAGGACGGGTCGCAGGTGCAGGCCGACAACGTCGTCGTGCTGTGGATCGCCTACGACCACAGCTTCGCCGACGCCCGCTCGCCTGACGGCGGCTCGATCGGCACCGGACAGGCGGTCGTGTTCACCAACGGCAAGACGATCAACGCCACATGGACGCGCGACGATCGCCTCGAGCCGATCAGCCTCACCGATGCGTCCGGCGGACCGATCCTGCTGACTCCGGGCTCGACCTGGTTCGAGCTTGCCAACTCCGGTCTCGGGACCTTCCCGGGCACGGACGAACTGGAGGTGCTGCCCGCCTGATGCGACACGTCAACAGGATCACCAGAACGGCCGTCACCATCGCCGCGCTCGTCGCCCTCGGGGCATGCGGTGGCGGAGGCGGGTCGGCAGCCACGACGGTCGCCGAGGTCAACACGGTGCCGACAGCCCAGTCGCTGCCGTCGACGACCAGTTCCACCGACGTCGAGGTCACGAGCACCGATCAGCCGTCGTCGACGTCGACGTCGACGACCGTCCCGTCCGAGCCGGTGATGCCGTTGACCGGTTTGCCGATCGAGGATCCGGCGGCTGCAGCCCGGGTGGCACTCGTCGTCAAGATCGACAACCACGGAGAGGCCCGTCCGCAGAGCGGGCTCAACCAAGCGGACATCGTCTACGAGGAGAACGTCGAGCACCTCACTCGTTTCGCCGCCGTGTTCCAGAGCGAAGAGCCCGATCCGGTCGGCCCGATCCGCAGCGGGCGCACTCAGGACGTGCAGCTGCTCGGCTCGCTGAACAAGCCGATCTTCGCCTGGAGCGGCGGCAACAAGGGTGTGACCGCAGCGATCAACGGCTCCGACTTCGTCGTCGCCAACGTGATCTCCAACGCCCACAGCGCCAGCAAGTCGTACCGATCCGGCGATCGCGCCGTTCCGCACAACCTCTACGCCTACGGCAGCGGGCTGTTCACGATGGCTCCCGAGGGGGCCACTCCGCCGCCGCAGCAGTTCCAGTACCTGAAGTCCGGCCAGAGCGCGGCCGGTGTCGATTCCTCCGGTGTGGAGCTGGCGATGGACGGCGTCAACGTGCGCTGGACGTTCGACTCGAAGTCCAACAGCTACCTGAGGTTCCAAGGCGGCAAGCCGCACAACGACAAGGCCCTCGGCCAGCTCAACGCAGCGAACGTGATCAGCCTGGTCGTCGACTACGTCCCGAGCCCGGTCGACGTGCGCAGTCCCGAGGCGCAGACGCTCGGAACCGGCGAGGTCTACCTGTTCACGGGTGGCAAGGTCGTCCACGGCACGTGGGCGCGCGACGACAGGCTGAAGACGTTCACGCTCACGGCCGACGACGGCTCGCCGATGTTGCTGACCCCGGGTCGGACCTGGGTGGAGCTGGCCCGGGTCGACACCACGACACCATTGCTCTCCTGACCTGATCTCCTGACCGCTCGGTCAGGCAGGTGCCCGGAACACCAGGCAGACGGGCCAAAGTTCCTTGGGTGCACGTGACCGGCGGCGGTACGCTGAAGACATGACTGGGACCACTTCTTCGCCGCGCGCCACGGGCACGTATCCCGTCAAGCGCGGCCTTGCCGAGATGTTGAAGGGCGGCGTCATCATGGACGTCGTCACAGCTGAGCAAGCGAAGGTCGCAGAAGATGCCGGCGCCTGCGCCGTGATGGCGCTCGAGCGCGTGCCGGCCGACATCCGCCGCGACGGTGGTGTTGCCCGGATGAGCGATCCGGAGATGATCGAACAGATCAAGGCCGCGGTCACCATCCCGGTCATGGCCAAGGCGCGCATCGGCCACTTCGTCGAGGCTCAGATCCTCGAAGCACTCGGCGT
>DATBKA010000205.1:0-2835 GCA_036556105.1 Ilumatobacteraceae bacterium
CTGCACGCCGGCGAGCCCACCACTCCCTCCGATCTTCGGTTGACGGGCTCGTTCACGATTCCGGTCTCAGCGGGCAAGACGTACCTGCGCTTCGACCACTCCTTCCAGATGGAGTACGACGAGTCTCCTGTCACGTACTACGACGGTGGTGTCGTCGAGTTCAGCACGACCGGTGGTGCCAACTGGACGGATGCCGGTTCGATGTTGCCGACGATCAACGGTTACGTCGGAACGCTGCAATCTGCTTTCGGTAACCCGCTTGCAAACCGGCCTGCGTTCTCCGGTCCGAGCCCCGGCTACGAGACCACGCGGATCGACATCAGCGGGCTCGCCGGGACCAACGTGAAGCTGCGCTTCCGCCTCGGTACCGACAGCGGCAACACCTTCCTCGCCGACGGATGGTTCATCGACGATGTCAGCATCTACACCTGCGCAACGCCGTCGCCGCTCGTGTCGCTGGTGCCGGGGCGCCTGTTGGATTCGCGTCCGGGTCAGACCACGGTCGATGGCCAGTTCAACGGCATCGGTCTGCGCTCCGCCAACACGATCACCCCGGTGACCGTTCTCAACCGTGGCGGCGTCTCCGCCGACGCCTCCGCCGTCGTCCTCAACGTCACCGTCACCGAAGCCCAAGCCGGCGGATACCTGACCGTCTACCCCTGCGGCGGCGCACCACCGGGCGCCTCCAACCTCAACTACACCCCCGGCACCACCGTCGCCAACGCCGTCATCGCCAAAGTCGGCACCAGCGGCCAAGTGTGCATCTTCAACCAATCACCCACCCACCTCCTCATCGACGTCAACGGCTACTTCCCCGCCGGATCGGCGATGACCTCGCTGGTGCCGGGGCGCCTGTTGGATTCGCGTCCGGGTCAGACCACGGTCGACGGCCAGTTCAACGGCATCGGTCTGCGCCCCGCCAACACGATCACCGCCGTCACCGTTCTCAACCGTGGCGGCGTCTCCGCCGACGCCTCCGCCGTCGTCCTCAACATCACCGCCACCGGAGCCCAAGCCGCCGGGTTCTTGACCGTCTACCCATGCGGCGACCCACAACCCAACGCCTCCAACCTCAACTACACCACCGGCACGACCACCGCCAACGCCGTCATCGCCAAAGTCGGCACCAACGGCCAAGTGTGCATCTTCAACCAAACCCCCACCCACCTGATCATCGACGTCAACGGCTACTTCCCGTGACGGCAGCCGAGGCGCGCACGATCGTGCTGGTCGAAGGCACGAGTGACCAAGTCGCCTTGGAAACGCTCGCCGCACGGCACGGCCGCGACCTCGCCGCCGAACACGTCGAGATCGTCGTCATGGGTGGCTCGAAGAGCGCCGGCACGTTTCTCGAACGCTTCGGTCCGAACGGCCTGGGCAAGAGAGTCGCCGGCCTGTGTGACGTGGGAGAGGAGGGCGACTTCCAACGAGCGTTGCGCCGCGCTGGGCTCACCAGCGACCCGACCCGAACAGCAATGGAGGAACTCGGATTCTTCGTCTGCGTGCTCGATCTCGAGGACGAGTTGATCCGCTCGCTCGGCTCGGACGCGGTCGAGCAGGTCGTCGAGGCACAAGGTGAGCTGGCTTCGTTGCGCATCTTCCAGCAGCAACCTGCGCAGCGCGGGCGCTCACCCGAAGCGCAGCTGCGCCGCTTCATGGGCACGCGCAGCGGCCGCAAGATCCACTACGCGCGCATGCTGGTCGAGGCGCTCGATCTCGTTCGCGTGCCACGCCCACTCGACCGGTTGCTCGCCTTTCTTTGACGTCGAACCGCAGGCCATCACCGGCAAGGCGTTGACGGCGCGTCGTCGCGGTCATACGTTGACAGCACTCCCATCAAGTCCCTGCCATCGGAGGAAACCACCATGCCAGAGATGACGAAGTACGAGCCGGGCACGCCATCGTGGGTCGATCTCGGCACATCCGACGCCGATGACGCTGCACGTTTCTACTCCGGGCTGTTCGGATGGTCGATCGAAGAAGGTCCGCCAGAGGCCGGCGGCTACCGGATGTGCATGCTCGACGGCAAGCCGGTCGCCGGACTCGGGCCGCGAATGAACCCCGACATGCCGCCATGGTGGGCGACCTACGTGACCGTTGCCGACGCCGACGAGACAGCCGCGGCGATCACAGCCGACGGGGGCACGGTGCTCGTGGCGCCGATGGACGTGCTCGACGTCGGCCGGATGGCGGTTGCCATGGACCCGGCGGGGGCGACGTTCTCGATCTGGCAACCGCGCAAGCACATCGGCGCAGGCATCGTCAATGATCCCAACTCGTTCTGCTGGAACGAGCTCACCACCCGCGACCCGCAGCGGTCGGTCGAGTTCTATGGAGCCGTGTTCGGTTGGACTGCCAACCTCCTCAGCGGTGTCGGCGTGCCCAACTACACCGAGTTCCACGTCGGCAACCGCGGCATTGCCGGCATGATGCCGATGGATGCCAGCACGCCGGCGGCCATACCCAACCACTGGCTGGTGTACTTCGCCGTCGACGATTGCGATGCCGCGGCCGAACGTGTTGGCGACCTCGGCGGCGAGGTGACGATGCAGCCGATGGACGTTCCACCCGGCCGGTTCGCGCTGGTCAAGGACCCGCAGGGGGCAGCGTTCGGGATCATCGCCCGACACCCGGCTGCGGCCTGAGCTGTCAGCCGTCCTGGCGGTAGCCGGTCGCTCCGTCGATCAGCTCGCGGATGATGTCGGCGTGACCCGCGTGGCGCGCCGTCTCCTCGACCATGTGCACCAAGACCCAGCGCAGCGTGACGGCATCGCCGAACCAAGCCGTGCCGACATCGTCGAGGTCGAGCGCAGAGATCGTCTCGTCGGCCGCAGC
>DATBKA010000206.1:0-4311 GCA_036556105.1 Ilumatobacteraceae bacterium
GTGGCCGTCGTTGGCCAACATCATCGCTGCGCAGGTGCCGACCACACCACCACCGACAAACAGGATTCGCCCCATGCTCTCCTCCTGACCGATCGTTCGACACCCTAACGCTGCTTGGATCACGCTGATCCAAGCGTGGAAAGCGTCAGTAGATGGTTTGGCGGACGCGATCCGGATATGACGCGTCGTAGGCCTGGCCGTCGAAGGCGCCGGCCGTGATCAACTCCATGATTGCCCCCATCGAGGGCAGCTCGTCGGTATCGCGGAACCGCGTCGGGTCCCAGAGGTGCGACCGGATCAGTGCCTTCGGACATTGCGTGTAGACCGCAGTGGTCGTGACGACGATCACCGTTGCCGGAACCTTGCCTTCGATGGCGAACGACTGGCGTAGCTCGTCGTCCGTGCTCAGCTCGGCAGTGCCGTTGACCCGCAGCGTCACCCCGATTCCCGGAACGAGGAACAACAGCCCGATACGACCATCGACGACGATGTTGCGCAACGTATCGAGCCGGTTGTTGCCGCGACGATCGGGGATCAGCAGCGTGCGCTCGTCGGCGACGCGCGCGAATCCTGGTGGGTCGCCACGAGGAGAGCAATCGAGCCCCTCCGGCCCGGACGTGGCGATGACGACGAACGGAGAAGCTTCGACGTAGGCCTTGTGGAGGTCGGTGAAGTGGTCGATCTCCTTGGCGAGCGAGGTCGGCACGGGTACGTCGTACAGCGCTTCCAACTCCGCCAGAGTCGTGATCGTCGGCATGTCCGCGACGCTACTTCGCCGTCCACCGCCCGTCACCGTGACATTGAGCATGGGCGCGATTGCGGAACTGTGGCTACTGCTTTCGCGCCCAAGCCCGTGCCGCGACGCGACCCGGTCAGCTGGTGGGGGCCTCGATGCGGAACCGGTGACCGTCCGGGTCTTGGATGATCATCACCTTCGTCCCCCAGTGTGACTCCTGGAACGGGCTGACCACGTCGACGCCGTCCGGCGCTGTGAAGTCGGCCGCGGCGGCGAGGTAGAGCTCGCTGGCCAACGGATCCTCGAGCGATTGCTCGGCCACGAACACCGTCGGCCCACCGGCGGGGTGGCGCAGCATCCCCGACCCGTGACCGGTTTCGAACTCGATCTCGAAGCCGAGCCGCTGCCAGAAGGCGACGGCCTTTCCCCAGTTGTGGGTCTCGATGTAGACGTGCCCGAACCCGTTGGTGCTCATCGTTGCTCCTTGTCGTGCTGGTCGAGGTAGGCCCGCATGTTAGGAAGTTAGGGATCGGGCAATGAAGCGGTCGAAGTCGTAGACGTTGCGTTCGAGATACGACAGGGGACCACGAGTCAGGTGGCGACGTTGCACGCCGCGGTGCACGCCCTCGACGATCGGCCGGTCCTCGGCGTTGACCAGGTTGAGCAAGTCGAGCAACGCCGTGACGTATCCATCCGGATCGCGCTGCCCGGCGA
Organism: Ilumatobacteraceae bacterium; assembly: GCA_036556105.1. Lineage (GTDB taxonomy): Bacteria > Actinomycetota > Acidimicrobiia > Acidimicrobiales > Ilumatobacteraceae > JAENVT01. The sequence continues at coordinate 1,451 of DATBKA010000206.1, forward strand.
GCACCTCCGGGGCGACGGCGACCTCCCACCGCAGGCGGACACGATCGGTACCCGTCGGGCTGAGCTGCAAGTACCACAGCCAGTCGGGCTGCAGCTGCATCACGTGCGTCGGGAAGATGGCGCCGAGCAACAGCGTGTGCCGCCAGTGTCCATCGAGTGAGGTGTTGTCGGGATGAGCCACACCGGACGCGGCATCGGGATCGTGGCCGACGAGGTGGTAGGCGAAGTCCTCGGTGCCGGGATGCATCGTCGTTTTCGATGTGTTGTCGCCGTTCTTGGCGAAGCTGTTCTTGTGCACCTTGAAGACGTGATAGGCGTCCATGAAGTTCTCGTAGAGCAACTTCCAGTTCGTGTTCCACTCGTCGACCTGTCGATGGACCGGTACGTATCCGGCCATGCAGTAGCGGCCGACCACATTGGTGAGCCCGGTGAGTCGCGGCGCCAGCGGCGCAGCGTCGTGCCGTTGGTTGACGAACACCAACCCTTCCCACTCCTCGAGGCGCAACTCGGTCAAGCGAAGTTGCGACAGATCGAACACCCGGCCAGACGTGTCCACGGTCTGGCTCATGTACGGGGCGCCGATCAGTTGACCGTCGAGCCGGTACACCCAGGCGTGGTACGGGCATGTGATTCGCGATTCGACGCCGCAGCCAGCGAGCAACGGTGAGCCGCGGTGGACGCACACGTTGTCGAAGGCGCGCAGCGTTCCGTCGTCGCCGCGCACGATGAGCACGGAACGATGACCACCGGGTCGATCCGGATCGTCCGACGGCACGTCGCCGGCGACGTAGCTGCCCGGTTGCAGCACGTCGATCGTGCGACCGACGCAGACCCACGCGTCGGCGAAGACGCGGCGGTGCTCTTCGACCAGCACCTCCGCCGACGTGTATGCGGCAGGAGGGAGCATCCGGCCCGCTTCGAACGGAAGCTCGGCGTGCTCGGCAAGGTCACGGAAGATCGACATCGAGTCGTTCTCCTTCGCGCCAGGGAAGTGTCGAGGCGGTGATCGTCCACCCCTCAGCGCCTTGCTCGGCGACGCTGAACTCGCAGTCGAGTAACTGCGTGAGGAAGGCGCGGTCGTGGTGGTACTCGTCGAGCAACTCGGGGAGGCGTGCCGGTCGGGGGAGGGCGACGGCCCGGTCGCGGACGAACACCGCCACCCCGCCGGCGCGATAGAGCTGGCCGGCTCCATGTGGCGCGACCGACAGCGGTTCGCGGCTGTGCGGCACCAGCCGCCACTCCTCCGTGTACGCACCGCTCGGTGCTTCCTCGATCATCGTCATGCCGTCCTCGCTCCACGTCATGATCCCAGGCTCTGGAAATGCGGACACGGGTTGGTAGTTCACGCCATGGCCGCGTGTGTGCCAGCACGCCGTCGCCGTTCGGGATCCGTCGGCGCCCGGCGACACCGCGCCGCATTCGGTGTAGCCACTGCTGGCGTCGGTCCGGGCGAGGGCGGCGAGGTCGTCGAAGCTGCAGTCGGCGAAGCCGCGCCGCGTCGACAGATCAGGGCGATCGCCGGGAATGCGCACGTCGACCAGCATCGATTCGGTCTGCAGCCAGATCACCTGGCTCGTGCGATCGGTGGTCCCGTCGGCGAAGCGGATCCAGCTGCGCCTCCAGCACCCGAACATCAGCTCCGGGACGGTAGGTGTCACGGATGGCTAGCGACGATCCTGTAGGAACCGGAAGCGATCGCGGACCTCGGCGACGCGTTCGGCGGTGACGTCGGCGAGGAGGATGCTCTCCGTCTGTGCCGCGCTGGCCAGGATCTCCCCGAGCGGATCGATGATCCGTGAGTCGCCGCTGTAGTCGAGACCGTTCCCTGTTCCCACCCGGTTGCAGCCGATCACGTAGGCCTGGTTCTCGATCGCTCGCGCCTGGAGCAACGACGTCCATGGCAGGCGCCTGGCTTCTGGCCAGTTGGCGGGGACGAGGTACACGTCGGTGTCGTGAGCGAGCTGCCAGAACTCGTCGGCGAAGCGGAGGTCGTAGCAGACGAACAGGGTGACCCGCAGCCCTTCGACGTCGACGGTGACGAACTCGTCGCCGGCCCGGAAGTGCTTCGTCTCGCCGCCGTACGTGAACGGGTGGATCTTGCGGTAGCGGTGCTGTCTGCCGTCGGGAGCGACGAGCACCAACGTGTTGTGGGGGCGCTGGTCGTCGGCGGGTGAGCCGGCGGCGATCTCCGGGCACGAACCGGCGATCCAGACTCCGTGCCGTTGCGCCTGCTCGGCCAGGAACTGGGAGGACGGCCCACCCTCCGGCTCGCCGAGGTCGTCGCGATCGGTGGCGAACCCCGTCGAGAACGTTTCGGTGAGGAGGATCAGTCGGGCGCCGGCACCCGCCGCACCGGCAACGAGCGGGGCGAGGTGATCGAAGTTCGCCTGGCGGTCGCACCAGACGATGTCGTGTTGGATCGCGGCGACGCGCATCGGCCGCAGATTACCCCGTAGCCAGTTTGGCGAGCCGCTCGGCGGCCTCGTCGAGCACGTCGGGTCGCTTGCAGAAGGCGAAGCGGACGAGATGGCGGCCTTCGTGGCGGTTGGCGTAGAACACCTCGTTCGGGATCGCCACCACACCGCACCTCCCCGGCAGCGATCGGCAGAAGGCCATGCCGTCGCCATCAGGTTGGATCGGGCGGATGTCGACGGTGACGAAGTAGGTGCCACGCGTCGGGTACACGGTGAACCCGGCGGCGTGCAGCCCCGGTAGCAGGCGGTCGCGCTTGGACTGCATGTCGGCAGCGAAGTTCGTGAAGAACTCGTCGGGCAGGCCCAGGCCGACGGCGATTGCCGGTTGGAACGGGCCACCACTGACATAGGTGAGGAACTGCTTGGCGGTGCGCGCCCCGGCCAACA
>DATBKA010000207.1:0-1643 GCA_036556105.1 Ilumatobacteraceae bacterium
TCTCGGGGGGTCGCCGCGCCACCACTCCGGTGATGCGCACGACGTATTCGGGACGGACGTCGACCGAGTTGTCGACGACGCACTGCGTGATGCCCGTGTGATCGCGGAGATCGATGAAGGCCAGCTTTTCGCCGTGCTCACGACGTGTCGCCACCCACCCGCACAAGCTGACCGTTTGACCGGCTTGGTCGAGTCGGAGGTCGCCGCACTGGTGGGTGCGCATGGAAGTGGTCGTCATGTCCGCGCTTTCCTGAGGTAGTCGATCAACGTCGAACGAGCGATGGTCTGCTGGCCTTCGTCGGTGCGCAGCGGACGAACCGTGACCGCGTCTTCGGCGAGCTCGTTGGTGCCGATGATCACCGCGACGGCTGCGCCGCTGCGGTCGGCGACCTTCATCTGTGCCTTCATGCTGCGGTTCTCGTAGGCCCGGTCTGCTGACAGTCCAGCAGCGCGCAGCTCGGTCGTCAGCTGCAACGCCTCCAGCCCGCCCGTCGTGTCGACGACGAATGCATCGAGGTGAAGCGGTTCCGCCGCAAAGACTCCCTCGTCGTCACATGCCAGCAGCGTGCGGTCGAGGCCGAGGGCAAAGCCGACGCCGTGTGTCGGCGGCCCGCCCAACGACTCCACGAGCCCGTCGTAGCGGCCCCCGCCGCCCAGCGCGTTCTGCGCCGAGTCGAGCGTGCCACCCACGTACTCGAACGTGGTGTGGCGGTAGTAGTCGAGGCCGCGCACGAGGCGGGCCTCGATGGCGAACGGGATGTGCAGCGCGGCGAGCCCGGACTGCACGCGCTCGAAGTGGTCGGCGGCATGATCGCTGTAGAAGTCGGCGATGCGCGGCGCGGCGGCGATGATCGGCTCGTCGCCCGGACGCTTCGAGTCGAGGACTCGCAACGGGTTCTTGTCGAGCGTGATCCGACTCTCCGGAGACAGCGCGTCGCGGTGCGACTCGAAGTGCTCGCGCAAGGCGGCCACATACCGAGCGCGATCATCGGGCTCGCCGAGCGAGTTGAGCAACAACGTCACCTGGCGTAGACCGAGCGCTCGGTAGAACTCCCATCCCAAGACGATGACCTCGACGTCGAGGTATGGGTCGTCGACACCGAACACCTCGATCCCGACTTGATCGAACTGGCGGTAACGACCGCGCTGCGGCTTCTCGTGCCGGAACTGCGAGCCGGCGTACCAGACCTTCCACGGTGTGAGCGGCCGGTGCTGCACGAAGGCCCGGCACACGGAAGCGGTGAGCTCCGGTCGCAAGGCCACGTGGCGGCCACCCTTGTCGACGAAGTCGTACATCTCCTTCGACACGACCTCGGTCGCCTCGCCGATCCGCTGGAACACCCCGATGTCTTCCAGCAACGGCGAGATCACTTGGCTGTATCCGGCCGCTCCGACCACATCGGCGAACACCGACACGAACCGGCGCCAGCGATCCGACTCGGGAGGCAGGATGTCGCGCATCCCCGGGCTCGTCTGGAATTCCGGCACGGTCAGCCAGGCTACCGAGCCCGCCGCCGCCCGCCGCGGCCGCTTCCCGCACGGTCTCCGCCCGCATCAGTGGGCGGCCGGGTGTCAGGCGGTCGACGAGGCGGTGTTGGCGCCGGGCACGAGGCGGTAGACGTCGTACACGGAATCGATCTGCT
>DATBKA010000208.1:0-3007 GCA_036556105.1 Ilumatobacteraceae bacterium
TCTTCAACCTGCGCGACCCGGGGTGGTGGGAAGTCGCTGTGATCGGCGGAGCCGGCTCGGCCGACAAGCGCGTACCCGAGCCGGCGACGTGGACGCTCGCCGGTAGGGACGAGACCTCCGGACGTGGTCTGGGCATCGTCCGCCAACTCGTGGACGATGTCGTCATCGACGTCGGCACGTCACAGGTCAGCGTGCATTGCCGTCGTCAACGCCACTGACGCTCACACCGGCGCGGCGAGCGATCAGGGCGCGCGACAGCAGTTTCTTCAACTCCGCACCCCAGAGCACGAGACTGGCCAGACCGGTGCAGGTCAGCCACTCACCGAGGGACAGTGGCGTGGTGTCGAACGCGTCGTTCAAGAACGGCACGTGCACCACGGCAACCTGCAGCACAGCCGAGATCCCGACTGCCGCCCACAACAGGCGGTTCGTGAACAGTCGATGGAAGGCGCTGACGCGGTCGGAGCGGGCGTTGAACGCGTTGAACAGCTGGGCCAGGACGAGCGTGGTCAGACCCATCGTCCTGCCCTCGGCCAGGCTCCCCGAACCACCGAACATGCCGCCGTCGAGCCCGATGTCGAGCGCCGCCAACGTCGCCAGCGCGGTCACCAGCCCGACCCAGACGATGCCGATCCACATCTCCCGATCGATCACGCGGTCGACGGCGCGCCGTGGCGAACGGTGCATCACGTCGTCGGGAGGCGGGTCGACGCCGATCGCCAGAGCGGGGGCGCTGTCCGTGAGCAGGTTCACCCACAGGATCTGCGTGGCGAGGAGCGGGACAGCGATCACGGCTCCGGTTGCATCGAGCCCAAGAGCACCGGCGAAGACCACGCCGAACAGCATGGTGAAGACTTCACCGATGTTCGAAGAGAGGAGGAAGCGCAAGAAGCGACGGATGTTGGCGAAGATCGCCCGCCCTTCACGGATCGCACTGATGATCGTCGCGAAGTTGTCATCGGCGAGGATCATGTCCGCCGCTTCCTTGCTGACGTCGGTGCCATTGATGCCCATGGCGACACCAATGTCGGCGGCCTTCAGCGCCGGCGCGTCGTTGACGCCGTCGCCGGTCATCGCCACGACGTTGTCATCGGCCTGCAGCGCGGCGACGATGCGCAACTTGTGCTCGGGGGCGACGCGGGCGAACACCGAAACGGACTTGACGCGGTCGCGCAACGTGTCGTCGTCGGCCACGTCCAGCTCGTCACCGGTCATCACGGACGCATCCGGCCCGACGATGCCGAGATCGCCGGCGACGCGTGCGGCTGTGCGCGGGTGGTCGCCGGTGATCATGATGACGCGGACCCCCGCCGAGCGCGCTTCGCCCACGGCGACGACCGCCTCCGGACGAGGTTGATCGATGATTCCGACCATGCCGAGGTAGACCAGCTCCGACTCGTGCGACTCGTCAGCTTCGGGAAGCGTGACGAACTGGCGATAGGCGACGGCCAGGGTGCGCAAGGCGCGGTCAGCGAGACGATCGATCGTCGCCAGCAGCTCGGCGCGGCGAGCGCCGGTCAGCTCGCGCACCACACCGCCGACTCGCTCATGCGTGCACCGCTCGAGGAGCACGTCGGGTGCACCCTTGGTGACCATCGCCACCCGGCCATCCTGTTCGAGGTCGGTGGCCAACGCCGACATCATCTTCCGTTCCGAGGTGAACGGAATGTCGGCGACGCGCTCGAAGCGCGCCCGTCGCTCGTCGGTGAACCCGATCTTCGCTTCGGCGACGAGGAACGCCGCTTCCGTGGGGTCGCCTTGGATCGCCCACCCCGCTTCCGTGTGGCGCAACGACGCATCGTTGGCCAAGCTGCCCCCGCCGAGCACGAGCCTCACCTCGTCGAGGAGCAGCGGTTCCTCCAAGGGGCGGCCGTCGAGCTGCAACTCGCCCTCGGGTCGATATCCGGAGCCAGTGACGACCACCTCGGCGGAGGGAGTGACGACGCGCTCGATGGTCATCTCGTTCTTCGTCAACGTGCCGGTCTTGTCCGAGCACACGACGGATGCTGAGCCCAGTGTCTCGACGGACGAGAGTCGTTTGACGATGGCGTGCTGACGAGCCATGCGCTGCACACCGAGAGCGAGCACCACCGACAGGATCGCCGGAAGACCTTCGGGCACTGCCGCGACGGCCAGCGACACTCCGATCAACAGCACGTCGACGAGATCGCTGAGCTCTTCGAGATCGTCGGTGAGGAGGATCGCGGTCATCACGACGATGGCGATCACGATGATGGCGATACCCAGCATCCGGCCGATGTGGGCGACCTCGCGCTGCAGCGGAGTGCGCTGCTCGTCCGTGCTTCCGAGGAGCCGGGCGATCGTGCCCATCTCGCTGTTCATGCCGGTCGCGGTCACGACGGCACGCCCGCGGCCGCGGGTGACTGCAGTGCCGTTGAAGACCATGTTGACGCGATCGCCGATCGTTGCCGGTCCCGAAAGGGCCTCGACGCGCTTGAAGACCGCTTCGCTCTCCCCCGTCAACGCCGCCTCGGCGATCAACAGCGATGCCGCCTCGGTGAGGCGCGCGTCGGCACCGACGGCGTCACCTTCGGCGAGCAGCAGCATGTCGCCAGGCACGAGCTCGGCCGTCGGCACGCGCTGCTCGATCCCGCCACGGACTACTGACGCGGTCACGGCAGACATCCGTTGCAGCGCAGCGACCGCTTGTTCAGCACGCGCCTCTTGGACGAAGCCGAGGATCGCATTGAGCAGCACGATGGCGACGATGACGATGACTTCGAACGGGACGCCGTGCCGACCCTCCAACAGCCAGGCCATGAACGACACCACGACTGCGAACAGCAGGAGGTAGATCAACGGGTCGGCGAACTGCCCGACGAACCGGCGCCACGCCGGCACCGCCGCCTTCTCTTCGAGCCTGTTCGGCCCGTAACGCGCAAGCCGGGCACCGGCCTCCTCAGCGGTCAACCCGCTGCGGAGGTCGGTGCCCAGCTCCGCCGCTACATCGGCGGCATCACGTAGCCATGGGCCGGGAGTGGGCGCC
>DATBKA010000209.1:0-1945 GCA_036556105.1 Ilumatobacteraceae bacterium
CCGAGCTCAACCCGCATCTGATCAGCACGACCGGTGTCGACAAGGCCAACGCCCTCGCCAAGAAGGCCAACCTCGCCGGTGGGATCGCCGGCCTGCTGCTGTCGATCAGCAGCCTGGCGCTCGATGTCACGCAGGTCACCAACCCGTTCGAACGCAATCACAAGCGATCGCAGGGTGACGGCAAGACCACCGACATGTTGTGGTCGGTGCGAATGGACATCGGCAGCCTCCCGAGCGGCAACCAGAAGGCGCTGTGCGCGGCGGCGTTCGTGCTCAACACATTGGGTGTCGGCTTCAGCTTCCCTGCTGACGGGGCGCTCCCGGGGGTCGACCTCACGTTCCAAGGACGAGAGGGATTTGCCAACGGCTTCGTCGAGGGCGACGCGTTCGTCTACCAGAACGCCGACGAGTTGAAGAAGACCACCGGACCTTCCGGAGACGCAAAGACGACCATCATCGGCCGCGCTCAGAAGAAGGACTTCCCCGACTCGGCACAGGAGTGGCGGCGAGTGTTCTCGATCGAGGTCGAGGCGCAGGTCGAGCCGGAGAACCTCAACTCGCTGATGAACATCTTCTTCGACGGCCTCTCCTTCGGTACGGCACCCGACGCGTACGGCATCGGATCGGCGGCCATCGACATCGCCAAGACGCTGCACTGGAGCCTCGGCGAGCGCTACGGCGAGATCATCGACTGGCAATCGGGTTGGAAGGTCGACCAGAACATCGCCGGTTACCACTTCGTCGGCGTGATCTGCGACATCGACAAGGAGTTCACGATCGAAGGCACCAGTGCGCTCGCCGGAGCCGGTGGCACCGGCACGTTCACGGTGACGCCGGGCCCTGACGGCACGCTGACGTGGGTCTTCGCCGGCAGCATCGGCGGCGTGTTCGGCTACGGCGGGTCGGGAGTTGGTGAGCTGCAGGCCGTCGAGAGCGGCGGGCCGGTGGTGCGCCTCGATGCGTCGGACAACTGGGTCGCCTCATCACCTGCCGGTGATGCTCCGCTCGGCGAACACATCCCTTCCGTCGATCTGCTCTACGAGTCGTTGGAGACAGAGGAGTGCGGGTGACAACGGAAGTCGATGCGCACGGTCGTTGACCCGGCAACGCTCGGTGGGCATTCTTGACACATTCCTGACGAATGCTTGAGTGATCGCCGCGACGCGCCGATGTTGTCCTCGTGACAACGAGCGGGCGAGCCGGCGACCGTGGAGTCTCGTTGGCGGCGTTGCTCGTCGGCATCGTCATCGTCGGTCTGGTGGCAACGGTGATCGTCATCGGCCTGCGCGCCCCCGACCCGAAACCGTCGAGGGCCGAGTGCGATGCCGACCAGTCGGCATTGCTGCGCGCCGAGCAGCGCTACTACTCGGAACACGGCGACTACGCGACTGAGGAGGAGCTCGTCGCCGCAGGGCTGCTCGAAGAACCGTTGCCCCTGCAGGACGTCACGCTGGCCGAGGATTCCTTCAAGCCGGTTCCCACGGCAGTCTGCACACAAGTGGTGACCGGGGCGACGACGCCGGTCGCCGCCCACCTCGCCCTGAACTTCGTCCCTGACACGGTGACCGCCGGACGCCTCATCGACCCGGCGATCACCGTGACGCTGACCGGCGACGACGGTGCAGTGCTGACCGATAGCACCGCGGACGTGACGATCTCGCTCACCGCTGACAACGGCGCCAAGCTGTCCGGAACCACCACCGTCCGCGCCGTCGCCGGAGTCGCCACGTTCGCCGGCCTCGCCATCGACAAGGCCGGCAGCGGCTACACGTTCGCTGCCGAAGCCTCGGGGGCAACTGTGACATCGGCGTCGACGGTCACGGTCAACCCGGGCAGCCCGGCCAGACTGCGCTTCGTGTCCGCACCGCCGTCGGCGACGCCAGGTGTTCTCTTCCCGGCTCAGCCCGTCGTCGACGTCGAAGACGTGATGGGCAACGTGATCGAG
>DATBKA010000210.1:0-6448 GCA_036556105.1 Ilumatobacteraceae bacterium
CGGTCAGGTTCACCCTCGTGAACCAGGGCTTGGTGGGTCACTCGATGGACTTCCACGCCGCGGCGATCAACCCCGACAGCGCCTTCCAGACAGTGCTGCCCGGCCAATCCTAGAGCTTCGAGTAGAAGGCGGACGCGCCCGGTGTGTTCAAGTTCCACTGCGGCACGGCGCCCGTGATCAAGCACATCGGCAACGGTATGTACGGCGCGATCATCATCGATCCGCCCGACCTTCAACCCGTCGACAAAGAGTTCATCTTCTCCCAAAGCGAGCTGTACTTCGGGCCACAAGGACAACCCGGCGACCTCACCAAGATGATGAACCAGGACTGGGATGCCGTCGTCTTCAACGGATACCACAACCAATACGTTCACGCGCCCATCCACGTCGACACGAACAAGCGCTACAGGGTGTGGGTAGTGGACGACGGACCAAGCGAAAACTCGGCATTCCACATCGTCGGCACGATCTTCGACACCCTGTACAAGGAGGGCGCATACGCGCTCAAGCCCGACAACTCGCACGGCGGCGCACAGGCCCTCGATCTACAGCCGGCTCAAGGAGGCTTCGTCGAGTTCAGCTTCGCCGAAGACGGCCTCTATCCATTCGTCACACACAAGTTCGCCAACGCCAGCAACGGTGCGACCGGGTTCTTCGCCGCCGGCAACGTAGACACCAGCGCCCTGGCCGGCCACTGAGTTGCGGTCTTCTCGCGATCGCATGATCCGCGCATGTCCGGAGCCCGAGGCGTCACCGGGCGGCTGGTCCTAGTCGGGTGTGCCGTGGTCAGGTTCGTACGTCCAGTCGGGCCGTTTTCGCCAGAACGACTCGTCGTAGACGGCTCGCCCATCGGCGAGGTCGACCAGCTTTGGGATCGGCATTCGCCGCGGTCTCGGGCACCGGTGGAGTTCGATGTGGTCGGCGAACTCGTCCGGGAACGCGCGCAGGATGCTGGCGACCATCATTTGTTCCTCGACGGCAAGGAAGCAGCGGTTGCCATCGGTGACGTGCTCCAGCCAGCCGGCGATCGCGCTGAGGTCGTGGTCTTCACCGACACCAGTTTCGAGCCGCTCGAGATGCTCGGTGATGGCACTCGAACCCAGCTTGCACGGCGGGCATTGGCCACACGATTCGATGGAAAGGAACCGGGAGAAGCGATAGGCAGCGTCGACCATGCACGTCGTGTCGTCGTAGACGATGAATCCGGCCGAACCCATCCCACTACCGATTGCCTGAAAGCCCTCGTAGCTGACCGGCACATCGAGGTCGGAGGCGCTCACCACTGCATTCGCCACTCCCGAGAAGACTGCCTTCACAGTCCGTCCCGGCGCAACGCCACTGCCCACCGCGTCGATGACGGCACGCAACGGCGTTCCCATCTCGACTTCGCCGACGTCGGGCGCGATGACATCGCCGACGACGGTGGTCACGATGGTGCCAGGCGACTCGGCGGTACCCATCGAACGGAACCAGGCGGCCCCCCGGACGAGGATATGCGGGACGTTCGAGAGGGTCTCGATGTTGTTGACCATCGTCGGGTTGGAGCCCCCACCCGCCACCTGACCTGGCTGGCGGTCATGAGACTGCCAACCGAGTTGCGGTGCCGTGGCGAACAGACCGTGCATGTGCGGCGGCAGCCAGCGCGGCAACGGCTCGTTTCCCTCGATGACTTCGAGCATCGCCTTCTCCTCGCCGAACAGATACTCCTCGGGACCCGCCACGATGGTGACCTTGCAATCGGTACAGATCCCCGCCGCCTGGAACTCCTGCACGGCACGGGTGACAGCAGCGATCTCGCGCTCGAAGCTGCGCTTCAGGCAGACGAACGCCTCGTCGGCCCCCACCGCGAACGCGGCGATTACGAGACCCTCGACAAACTGATACGGGTTCGACCGCAACAATGCCCGATCTTTGAACGTGCCCGGCTCGCCCTCGGCACCGTTGCACACCAGATATCGCCGGCCACCAGTCTGCGCAGCGATACCCGCCCACTTCTGACCCGTGGGGAACCCCCCACCACCACGGCCACGCAAGCCCGACCGCAGCACCTCGTCGATCGTTGCAGCAGGCCCGAGATCCTGCGCGACCCGGACGCCCGCTCCCCCGGTATCGGTCGCCATGTACGCATCGAACGATGTGATCGGTTCGGTGGGCAGCAAGAATGTCGTCACGTGTCGCTCCTCGGGTCGAGGGGTCGCATCGGTACCCCGACAATTGAAGGGACCCGACGCGTTCACGTCCCACCGTACCGCATAACTTCTAGTATCGGCTAGAACAAAAGGTACGTTGCTCGTTGGTCCGCGCCCCGAGCCGTCGTCTACGGCGAGCTCTTCCGTCACTCATCCCAATCACGCCGAGATACGCCGTCGATCTCGGCCAACGGTTCATCAAACGATCGCTTGTGGAGAACGGAAGCGCCCTGCTCATGCGTACTTCCTGGCGCCCCCGGGAGGATTCGAACCTCCGACACACGGTTTAGGAAACCGATGCTCTATCCCCTGAGCTACGGGAGCGGGGACGGCGCGTATCGCGGCGCGAAATTGCTTGACGCTGATGTGGCCGTCGTGGTGAGGCTATCGGAGGCGGCGTCGACGGGTGTTCGTCGATCACATGGGGTTCTCAGGCGCCGTCGCCGGGGTCTGGTCGCGGGCAGAGCCGACCGACTGGTTCGCGGATGTGGCCGGAACGGGTCACGTCGCCAGTTGTCGACGGGGTGGGGCTGGCACGACCAAGCGTCGGGCGCCATCACCATTGCCGCGCCCGCGCCAACGCACCATGATCTGAGCCATGAGCCCGACTACGCCGGGGGCGTTGTGGAGCCTGAGCGACATGCGCGCCCGAGCGCGCCCGCTCATCGTCCTGGGTGTGCTGATCGGCCTGACGATCGGTCTCGCGGCAGCGGCGTTCGATGGGGCCCGTCGTACCGATTCGGCGTTGGGGCGACTCCGCGACAAGACCAGCGCGAGCGACGCCGCGCTGTTCGCCACCCAGGTCGAACTGCTCGACCCAGACTGGACAACCTTGGTCCATCGACCGGAGGTCGAGCGACTGGCGCGTTGGGGTTTGGCGTTCGGCAACGTCGACGGACGCGAGGGCGACCTGTTCTTCGTGCCGATGGACGGAGTTTGGCTGCAGGAGATCGACCGCCCGATCGTGATCAGCGGACGAATGTTCGACCCGCGGGTCGCCGACGAGGCGGTCCTGTCGGACGATGCCTCGAAGGTGCTCGGGCTGGGCGTCGGTGACACGATCCCGTTCACCGCGATGGCCGCCGACGGCACATTCGACGCACCGGCGTCCGGGCCGGCCCTCGACGTCCGGGTCGTTGGCATCGTCCACACCGCGCTCAGCTACGTCTTCACCGGTGGCGCGTTTTTGTCACCTGGCTTCGTGACCCAGTTCGGCGACGATGCGTTCATCGCCGAGAACGCCGTGGTCCGACTGCATCGTGGCGCTGACGAAATGGCGGCCCTGCGCCGCGACGTGAACGTCGACGTCGGCAACGGGGTGCCCGTGCTCGACTTCCGGGTCACCGGGCGGCGGGTCACCGCAACGACCGACGTCGAAGGGGCGATGCTGAGGCTGTTGGCAACCATCGTCAGCCTCGCCGGATTGGGTTTCCTCGGACAGGCACTCGCTCGTTCTGCGAGCACCATCGGGACCGATGTGGGCCCACTGCGCGCCTTCGGCATGACACGTCGTCAGCTCGTCGGCGCGGCACTCCGACCGCATCTTCTGACGACAGGCGTCAGCGTGGCTTTCACCGCGGTGACGGTGGTGGTGGCGTCGCGTTGGTTCCCCGTCGGACTCGCTGCCGGGGTCGACCCGGACCGCGGCATCCAGGTCGGTGTTGCCGTGCTGATCGCGGCGACGGTGATCGCCGCGCTCCTCACGCTCGGAGTGGCCGCCTTCGGCAGTTGGCGGGCCACTCGATCGGCAGTCGGACGTGACGTGCCGCGGGGAGCGTGGCTGGCTCGCTGGAACGTCGCCCGATCGGTTCCTCTGCGGATGGGGGCACGCATGGCGTTCGAAGGTGGGGGCTCGCCGCGGCGGGCTAGCGCATGGCCTGCCCTGGTGGGCGCAGCTGCGGCGGTCACCGGCGTCGTGGCGATCATCACGGTAAACCACGGGCTCACCGACGCACTCGCCCATCCCGAAGTTGCCGGCGTGGCGTGGGACGCGTCGATCATCCCCCACCAGGACGACATCTCCCTCGCTGGCGGCATCAGTGCCAACCTCGTGGACTCAGTGGTTGCCCGACCCGGCGTCGCAGCCGTCAGTTCGATCGGTCGAGTCGTCACCGAGATCGGCGAGCTCGGCGTCCCGGTCTACACCGTCATCGAGCCACCCACGGGTGCCGCCGTCGAGCTCGTCACGCTTTCCGGACGAGCGCCACGGAACGACGACGAGATCGAGCTCGGGCCATCCACTGCTCGGGATCTGGGTGTCGACATCGGCGACACCGTGCACCTGGCCGACGCAGGCAACGCTCGCGTGGTCGGCCTCGGCCTGTTCCCGGCCGACGTCCACTCCCAGTTCGACGAGGGTGCCTGGGTTTCACCGAAGCGATGGAGAGGACTGTCCGCCATCGCGGTCGATGCGGACAGCAACGCCGCGGTGGAGATGCTGGTGGCGGTGCGATTCACCGAACATGACGATCTCGAGGCTCAGATCGGTGCCCTGCAAGCTGACTTCGGCTCCTCCACCGACTTCGTCACGCCGGTCGAACAACCCTACGAGCTCGCCAACCTGCGCAACGTCCGCACCCTTCCTACGTTGCTGGCCGTGTTCCTCGCCGTCCTCGGCTCGCTTGCCGTGGGTCACGCGCTGTTCTCCTCCGTGTACCGGCGCCGTCGCGATTTTGCCGTGCTCCAGTCACTCGGGGTCACTCGCACGGGCGTGCGCGGCATGATCGCCACCTACGCCACGGTCGTCGCACTCGCTGGACTGGTCCTCGGTGTGCCCATCGGGCTGATCGCCGGTCGGGCAGGATGGCAGGCGATCACTGATCGCGTTCCGTTGACGTTCCGCTCGCCCCTCACGGCTCTCGCCGTCGTTCTGGTCGTGCCTATCGCGGTGATCACGGTCAACGCGATCGCGGTCATTCCCGCCCGGCGAGCGGCGAAGCTGAAGCCGGCGCTCGTGCTGCGTTCGGAGTAGCGAAAGGCCCGACGGATGCTGAAGCGCCCCCGGGCAGGCGTGAGTCATGCCCATTGCCGGCAACGTGCTAGGTAGTTGGTCATGTCGTCGGCCTCACGTTCTGCTGCCAAGCCACGGTCCGATTCGCCACTCGTCACGTCCCGACGTGGTCACTTCTGGGTCGGAGTCGAGCCCGGCGCGGGCGCAGGTGTCGCGACGGGCCCGATGTACGTGTACTGGGAGGCGCCAGAGGAGGTGACCCAGCCGCTCCCGGTCGTGCTCGTCCATGGTGGCGGCGGCCAGGGTCTCGACTACCTCACCACACCCGACGGTCGGGCCGGCTGGTCGACGTTGCTGGTCGAGCAGGGATGGGTGGTGTACGTCGTCGACCGGCCCGGGCACGGCCGCTCGCCATACATCCCCGAACTGATGGGCGCCGCTGGACCACCGCTGCCCGTCGAGGTGCTGAAGAGCATCTTCGTGCCGTCGAGCGCAGGCGAGTCGGCGATGCCGTTCGCCCACCTGCACTCGCAGTGGCCCGGCGACCCGAACGACCCAACCGATCCGGCACTGCTGCAGTTCCTCGCCTCCGGAGGGCCGTTCGCCGGCGACGCAGTGGCGCGCCAGGCGATGGAACAGGCTCGGTTGGTCGAGCTGCTCGACCGCATCGGTCCGGCGTTCGTGCTCGCCAACTCGCTCGGCGGGCCGTCGGGGTTTCTCCTCGCCGACGCCCGTCCCGATCTCGTGGCCGGACTCGTGCAGCTCGAGCCGGTCGGCCCCGCGTTCAGCCAGATGTTCGGCCCTGAGACCCTGCAATGGGGCGTGGCCGCAGTGCCGATGGCGTACGACCCATCCGCTGCGTCGCCTACGGACCTGCAGCTGGTCGAGCACTCGCCCGACGACGGAGGGCCTGGCTACATGCTGCAGGCCGAGCCGCCACGCCGGCTCGCCAACCTGTCAAAGGTGCCGATCGCTGTCGTCACCTCGGAAGCTTCTGTGTTCCGCTTCAGCGACGGGCCACTCGTCCAGTTCCTGCAGCAGGCTGGGTGCAACGCCGTGCACATCGAGCTCGCCGAACGCGGGGTGCACGGCAACAGTCATGGAGCGATGTTCGAACGCAACAACGCCGATGTGCTCGCCGTCATCACGGAGTGGATGAACGGCGTGGCCTGGCCCGGCGATGGGCAGCATCCAGCGTGATGCATCCGTCCGCCTACCGCGAGCGCAGGTCGGTGGTCGACGGCGTCACGGTGTGGACGCGCGTCGCCGACGGTTCGGCCTCGTGGATCCTGCCCGACGGGTGCATCGA
>DATBKA010000211.1:0-3026 GCA_036556105.1 Ilumatobacteraceae bacterium
AACGCACTGTCCCAACAGCTCCTCGCCGACCTGCATGCCGCACTCGACGTCGCCGAGCGTGAACAGGCGCGGGTGATCGTGCTGACCCACACCCCGCCGGCCTTCTGCGCCGGCGCGGATCTCAAAGAGCGCGGCAGCGGCCGCGTCGATTCGACGTCGTTCGTGCAGGCGATCGAACGGCTCGGGGCGGTGCCCGCAGCGGTCATCGCAGCAGTCGACGGGCCGGTGCGTGCCGGCGGGATCGGGATCATGGCCGCCTGCGACCTCGCCGTCGTCAACCCGTCGATCACGTTCGCGTTCACGGAGGTGCGCATCGGCGTGGCGCCGGCCATCATCACCGCCCCGATCGTGCAGCGCTGCGGATGGTCGAAGCTCGCCGGTCCGTACTTGACCGGAGCGCCGTTCGACGCGCAACAGGCACTGGCGATGGGCCTCGTCACGCACGTCACCGAGAACGTTCAGGCGACCGTCGACGAGCTTGCCGAGCAGATCCTGCTCGGAGGCCCACATGCGGTGGCGGTGACGAAGTCGCTGCTGCGCAGACCGCACTCGATCAGCGAGTTGCAGGCCATCTCGGAGTCGCTGTTCACCAGCGACGAGGGTCGCGAAGGAATGGCCGCGTTCGCCGAGAAGCGCCAACCGGGGTGGGTGCCGTGACGATCCTGCCCGACAACGTCATCCCGAGCTCCGATGCGTTCCGAGCAAACCGCGAGGCGATGGTGGCGCAGCTGCAACAACACGAGGCGCAGCTGGCGATCGTCAACGGAGGTGGCGGACCGAAGTACGTGGCCCGACACCGCGAGCGCGACAAGATGCTGGCTCGCGAACGCGTCGAGGCACTGCTCGATCTCGAGTCGCCGTTCCTGGAACTGTCGCCGCTCGCCGCGTGGGGCACCGACTTCCCGGTCGGCGCAGGGCTCGTCACCGGGATCGGCGTGATCGAAGGTACCGAATGCCTGATCATGGCGAACGACCCAACCGTTCGCGGTGGCGCGTCGAACCCGATGACGATGCGCAAGTCGCTGCGCGCCTACGAGATCGCTCGCCAGAACCGGCTACCCGTCGTCAACCTCGTCGAGTCGGGTGGCGCCGACTTGCCGACCCAGAGCGAGATCTTCATCCCCGGCGGGCAAAGCTTCCACGACATCACCGAACTCTCGGCGATGGGTGTGCCCACCGTCGCCGTCGTGTTCGGCAACTCGACAGCCGGCGGGGCGTACGTGCCGGGCATGAGCGACTACATCGTGATGATCAAGGAGCGGTCGAAGGTCTTCCTCGGCGGGCCGCCGCTCGTGAAGATGGCGACGGGCGAGGAGAGTGACGACGAATCACTCGGCGGCGCGGAGATGCACGCCCGCGTCAGCGGCTTGGCCGACTACTTCGCCGTCGACGAGCTCGACGGGATCCGCCTCGGGCGACAGATCGTGCGCCGCCTGAACCAGCGCAAGAAGGGCCCGGGCCGGCGCGGGCCGGGCAAGCCGCCGCGGCTCGATCCCGAGCAACTGCTCGGCATCCCATCGGCCGACCCGAAGGTTCCGTTCGACCCGCGTGACGTCATCGCCAGGCTCGTCGACGACAGCGACTTCGACGAGTTCAAACCGTTGTACGGCACGTCGTTGGTCACCGGCTTCGCCGAGCTGCACGGCTACCCCATCGGGATCCTGGCCAATCACCGTGGCGTGCTGTTCAGCGAGGAGTCGCACAAGGCGGCGCAGTTCATCCAACTCGCCAACCAGGTCGACACGCCGCTCGTGTTCCTGCAGAACACCACCGGCTACATGGTCGGCAAGGACTTCGAGCAGCGCGGCATCATCAAGGACGGCGCCAAGATGATCAACGCCGTCACCAACAGCACGGTGCCGCACCTCACCATCCACATGGCCGCGTCGTACGGCGCGGGCAACTACGGGATGTGCGGACGCGCCTTCGGCCCGCGCTTCTTGTTCGCCTGGCCGAACGCCAAGACCGCGGTGATGGGCCCGCAACAGCTGGCCGGCGTGCTCTCGATCGTCGCTCGGCAGTCGGCGGCATCGATGGGCAAACCGTTCGACGAGGAGGCCGACGAGGCGATGCGCAGTCAGGTCGAGGAACAGATCGAGCGCGAGTCGCTGGCGTTGTTCATGACGGGCCGCGTCTACGACGACGGGATCATCGACCCTCGCGACACGCGCACGGTCCTGGGCATGTGCCTGAGCGTGATCGACAACCAGCCGATCGAAGGCACGCGCGGCTACGGCGTGTACCGGATGTGATGCCGTGATCAATCGTGTCCTGATCGCCAATCGCGGTGAGATCGCCTTCCGAATCATCCGCACGTGCCGCCGGCTCGGCATCGGCACCGTTGCGGTGTACTCCGACGCAGACACGTACGCGCCGTACGTCCGCGCCGCGGACAGGGCCTGGCCGTTGCCCGGCAACGCGCCCACCGACACGTACCTGCGCGGCGACCTGTTGATCGCCGCCGCCCACGCCAGCGGGTGCGATGCGATCCATCCCGGCTACGGCTTTCTCAGCGAGAACGCCGGATTTGCGCAAGACGTGATCGACGCCGGGCTGACGTGGGTCGGCCCGCCGCCCGCCGCGATCACCGCCATGGGATCGAAGATCGAGGCCAAGTTGCTGATGCGCAAGGCCGGCGTGCCGGTGCTCCCCGATTCCTCGGTGGAGTCAGTGGGACAGATCGGCCTGCCGGCGCTCGTCAAGGCTTCCGCTGGTGGAGGCGGTCGCGGGATGCGCATCGTCCGCACCGCCACGGATCTCGACGCGGCGGTCGCCTCCGCAGAACGGGAGGCGGAAGCCGCGTTCGGAGATGGCACCGTGTTCGTCGAACGGTTCGTCGAGGGTGGCCGGCACATCGAGATCCAGGTCTTTGCCGACATGCACGGCAACACCGTGTCGCTGTTCGAACGCGACTGCACCGTCCAGCGTCGCCATCAGAAGATCATCGAAGAGGCGCCGTCTCCTGCGGTCGACGGCCAACTTCGCCAGGCGATGAGTGCCGCCGCAGTCGCCGCGGCGCGCGCCGT
>DATBKA010000212.1:0-3322 GCA_036556105.1 Ilumatobacteraceae bacterium
GTGGGGGGGGGGGGGGGGGGGGGCGGGCGGTGCGCCCGGTGTCACGCAGCAGCTGCTGGAGCGTCGAGGACGAAACTCGTCATCGACAACGACCCCATGGCGTACCCGTCGACGAGCACTTGCGCTCCCGAGCCCGCGGCGTCGGCGAGGCCGGCGAGGTAGAGCAGGGGCATGAAGTGGTCGGGTGTCGGCACGGCGAGACGGAAGTGGGGATGGTCGCGCAGGTCGGCGACACTTCCGGGCGTCTTCGCCATCAAGTCGATCGCCGTCTGGTTGAAGTCCCGTGCCCAGTCGAAGCCGGCGTCGGGCTGCCCCCACTCGAGCATGCCGAGGTTGTGCACGACGTTCCCGCTGCCAACGATGAGGATTCCTCGCCGACGCAACTCGGCCAAGCGTGCACCCAACTCGACGTGGTACTCGAACGGCTTCGAGGCGTCGATGGCCAATTGCACGACCGGGATGTCGGCGTCGGGGAACATGTGCACGAGCACCGACCAGGTCCCGTGATCGAGACCCCAACTGTCGAGATCGCGCCCGACCCACGTCGGTTTGACCAGCTCGATGATCTCCTCGGCCAGCTCCGGATCTCCGGGCGCTGGGTACTGCATGGCGAACAGCTGCGGGGGAAACCCGAAGAAGTCATGGATCGTCTTCGGCTCGCTCATGGCCGTGACCGCTGTGGCGTTGATGTACCAGTGCGCCGAGATTGACAGGATCGCCCGCGGCCGGGGAAGCGACGCCGCGCTAGCGGTCCAAGCCTCGGTGTAGCGATTGCTGTCCAAGGCATTCATCGGCGTGCCGTGACCGACGAACAACGCCGGCATCGACAGAGCGGTCGTCACGCCGGATCAGCCCCGGCCCGCCGCCGCGGCTTGGACGGCCGCCAAGATCTTCACATAGCCAGTGCACCGACACAGGTTGCCGGACAGCCCGATGCGCACCTCTTCCTCGCTCGGCGACGGGTTGCCGGTCAACAGCGCGGTCGCCGACATGATCATCCCCGGTGTGCAAAATCCGCACTGCACTCCGCCCTCGTCGAGGAGCGCTTGCTGCAACGGGTGCAACTCGTCGCCGACCATCACTCCCTCGATCGTGGTGATCTGACGATCCGCCGCCTGAGCCGCGAGGTACGAGCACGAGTTCACCGGCCGGCCGTCGATCAGCACCATGCAGGCTCCGCACTCGCAGTCGTCGCAGCCTTCCTTCGTTCCCGTCAATCCGAGCTCGGTGCGCAACACGCTCACCAGATTGCGGCTCGGATCGATCGTCACCGGATAGGCGATGCCGTTGACGTTGAGGGTGACGGACATGCTCATGATGCGGCTCCGATCCCGACGCTGCGATTGACAGGAACAGCAATCGACTCGCCAGTCGCACGCCGCGCTGCCGCGTCGACGGCGCGCCGGGCCATCACGCCGATGCAGTGACGCCGGTATTGGTCGCTGGCGCGCAAGTCGCTGATCGGCACGGCGCGGGCGCTGGCCATCGAAGCGATCTCGGCGAGCAGACCCTCGTCGACGTGGCGCCCGATCAACCCGGCGACGTCATCCACGGCGACGATCGTCGGAGCGACAGCGGTCAGCGCAACGGCAACGGCCGTGAGCGCTCCGTCGGCGTCGAGCGCAACCGACGCTGCGGCACCGACGACAGCGATCTCCATCGCCCGGCGATACTCGAGGCGCACATACGCACTCCCTGACCGCTCCGGTTGCGTCGGAAGGTGGATCGCCGTGCACAGCTCGTCGCCAGTCGCCGACGTGCGACCTGGACCGGTCCACAGCTCGCCGATCGGCACTCGACGCGTGCCACCCACGGAACGCAACTCCACCGCAGCGCCGAGCACCAGCAGCGGCGCACCCGTATCCATCGCCGGCGAGGCGTTCATCACGTTGCCACCGAGGGTGCCGACGTTGCGCGTCGCCGGAGAGCCGACCAGCGCGCTGGCGTCGGCGAGTGCGGTGTAGGCGCCGACGATCGTCTCGTCGACTTCCAGCTCGGCGTGCGTCACCAACGCGCCGAGGCGCACACCCGCCGGTGTCGTCTCGATCCCGCCCAAGGCGTCAACGCGGTCGATGGCGACGACCGACTCGGGCAACGGCGCTTTGCCCTGGCGTGCTCCGACGACGAGATCGCTGCCGCCGGCGACAGGACGCGCGCCCGCCGCCAGCGCTGCCAACGCTTCGTCGACGCTCGTAGCGATCGTGAAGTTCATGACGAAGCACCGTTCGAGGAGACCGCCGACATCGTCGACCAGACGCGTTCTGCCGTCATCGGCAACTGCCGCACAGGTTGTCCGACGAGTTTCGCCAGCGCGTTGGAGATCGCCGCCGCCGTCGCCACGTTCGGTGCTTCGGCGATGCCCTTGGCACCGCGTGGACCGGCGTCGGGAGTGGCGATCTGCACGAAGTGGGTGTTGATGGTCGGAGCATCGGCACAGGTCTGCAGCTTGTACTCGAGCAACGCCGGGTTGCGTTGGTGCGACTCGTCGTCGTACACGGTCCCTTCGGTCAGCGCTTGGCCGATGCCCATCAACACCCCACCGTGGATCTGGCCGAGGGCTCCCGTCTCGTTGATGATCGTGCCCGAGTCGTGCGCCGCACTGACCTCGAGAACGCGCACCACGCCGGTGTCGCGATCGAGGCGGACGCGGACCGCGTGGCACGAGAACTGGGGGGCGACGAACGACGCCATGCCGACGTCACCGACGCAGCTCGAACCACGCAACGGTGGCGCCGAGGGGGGAGCGCCCGACCCGTGGGCGATCAGCAGCTCACCTCCCGAAGCGATCCCGGCCAGCTCGGAGATCGACACCGACGACGCCGGCGAACCGGCGACGTGGGCGTGACCATCCTCGAGCACGATGTCGGCCGGTGCGGCTTCGAGATGCTCGGCTGCCAACGCCTTCAACTGCTCGGCGATCTGTGCCGCGGCAGCAACCACAGCGCGGCCATTGTTGAACACCGTCTGCGAACCCGTCGCGCCCATGTCGTACGGCGCGACCGACGTGTCTTGGTAGACCAGCTCGAAGTCCGAAGGCGACATCCCCAGCTCCTCGGCCGCCAGCTGACGCAACGTCATCACCGAGCCGGTGCCGCACTCCTGCGCTCCGGTGATGATCTGGCCGGAGCCGTCGCCGTCGATCTTGATGTAGGCCCCGGACGGGACGGCGAAGCTCGGCCACCAGCCGACGGCCACGCCGATCGCTTCGTCGTCGGGTAGCGGCCGGCCATACCCCGCCAAGCGCGTCGCCTCGTCGATGCACTGTTGCACGCCGATCTCGCCGTAGGTCTGACCACTCGGCCCTTCGACTCCGGTGTCGACG
>DATBKA010000213.1:0-1740 GCA_036556105.1 Ilumatobacteraceae bacterium
GCCGACGGGTCGAACTCCGATTTCGGCTATACGGACCCCGAGCGAGCTCATCGGATCGCGGCTGACATGTTCAACGACGGCGTCGACGTCATCTTCGTCGCTGCCGGCGAGTCCGGCCGCGGCGTGATCGAAGCGGCGGCCGAGCTCAGCAGTCCGGGTCGGCAGCTGTGGGTGATCGGCGTCGACAGCGATCAGTACTACGACGTCACCGACGCGCAGCGCACGCACCTCCTGACGTCGATGTTCAAGAGCTGGGACCGCGGCATCGAAGTCGTTGTTGCCGCCCGCGACGCCGGCACGTTGGTCGTGCCGGGCAACGTCACCGTCACGATGGCCGATGGAGGCGTCGGCTACACCGACTCCGGCGGACAACTGCAACCGCCGACGATCGATGCGCTCGAGAGCTTCCGATCCAAGATCGTCGACGGAACGATCACCGTCGATCCCCTCCCGGCCACCGAGCCACCGACGGCACCACCGCCCTTCTTGCTCGACGTCGGCACCGGCGCCACGACACCACTCGCCAGGAACCTCGCCGGAGGCAGTGATTACGCGGTGTCTCCTGACGGCCGACGACTCGCCCGGGGCACGTGTTGTAGCGAGAACGATGTGCTGACGATCTCCAACCTCGACGGAACTGACGAGCATGTACTCCAGGCGCCGGATGGTCTCAACTACTACGGGGCACAATGGTCGCCGGACGGCACCCAGCTCGTCTACCAGGCGCGCAACGGTGCAGGCGACGATGTCGGCAACCTCTTCGTGCAGGACCTGTCCACCGGCCGCGTGGCACAGATCACCGATCTCGAGTTGAACACAGCGACATGGTGGTGGCTGGCGCCGAGCTTCAGCCCTGACGGTCGGAACGTGATCTTCCAACTTCCGCGGGACTCATCTGACAACACGAAATGGGACGTGTGGTCCGTTCCCGTGACCGGCGGCGAGCCGACGATCGTGCAACAGGATGCGGCGGTCCCCATGTACTTCCCTGATGGCAGGACGATTGCGTTCACGGAGATTTCGAGCGGGGGTGAATTGAGTCGAGCCATCTTCATCGCCGACGCCCGCGGCTCTCGTCGCACGCTGGTGACAGCGAACCAATCGATCTGGGTGCCGACGATGTCGCCCGACGGCAGCAGGATCGCCTACGGCGACGGCGGCTCCATCTACGTGGTCGATGTGTCGACGGGAGTCCTCGCCGAGGTAGCGACCGGCGACTTCCCTGAATGGGTCGACGACGACACGCTCATCGTGGTTCCCGAAGAGTGAATTCACCGTGCAGCCCTCGTTCGTAGCCACTACTCCGCTACGCCGCGGGGGTGTTGCCGGCGCGGAGCTCGCGGATGATGAGGTCGATCACCCACGCCACCACCGGTCCGGACTCAGTTCCCGGCACACCGAACTCCTCGCGCATGCGCAGCCACGCCTGCGTCGACACCAAGCAGCGGATCACGGCGGCGATGCGAAGCTGCTCGCGCTCGCTGAGCTCGGGAAGACCTTTCGCCAGCAGTTCGCGCATCTCGCGTGTGTTGGCCTGAGTGTCGGCTGCGAAGCGGCGCGGATCGGCGTTGAACACCGCCTCGGCGCGAGCCGTCACGTAGTGCGTGTCGAGCAGTTCCATCAAGCGGCGGCAGGTGGGCGCGAGGTCATCGAGGCCCCCCACTCCGAACGATGGCTTCACGCCGTCGAGTTGCGGCAGCCGTTGCGACAACCCCTCGAGGAGCGCGTCGCGATCGGGAA
>DATBKA010000214.1:0-3453 GCA_036556105.1 Ilumatobacteraceae bacterium
CGGCTGACCTGTTCCGCAGTGGCCAGCGCGGCGGGCAACGTTCGGACCGAGTCGGTGTGGCCCCGTGCGACCACGATCGACGTGTGATGGGCGACGGGGAAGATGACGGTGTCGTCGGGAAGGTCGATGCCTTGCGCCGGAACGGTGGTGGGCGGACGCGGCGACAGGAGGCTGTGGCCACCCGTGAAGGCGACGGCGATGGGCAGGTTCGACTCGTTGGCAACCTCGACGATCGTCAGACCGCCGCCGTCGGCCACGGAGTAGACGCGCTGCACGGCATCGCCCCCGGGGATGCGGACGCGGGTCTCCACCACTGGTGTGCCGGCCACGCGCGATTGGCGACGAGTCGCCTCCTCGCGGGGTCGATGCCAGCGGTCGTCCGCGGCGACGTACCAGTCGATCGACGGCGATCCATCCCACGGCTCGATCGCCCCCCACTCGGTGATCGTCGCTCGCCACCGCCCGCCGACGATCCCCGTGGTCGTCATCGTCAGGCGCGTTCACTCTTCCGGCTGCGCTGCATCAACGCGCCGAGCGCGTCTGCCGCGGTGCGACCCTCGTGGCATACGGCGACGACCTGCTCGGTGATCGGCATCTCCACACCGTGCCGTCGGGCGAGGTCGAGCACACTCGGCGAGCTCTTCACGCCTTCAGCGACCATGTTCGTCGCGGCCAGCACGTCGTCGATCGACTTGCCCTGACCGAGTTGCAGCCCGACGGTGTTGTTGCGGCTCTGCCGCGACGAGCACGTGGCGATCAGGTCGCCGATGCCGGCCAGACCGGAGAACGTCAACACGTCGCCGCCCATCGCCATGCCGAGACGGGTCATCTCGGCGAGGCCGCGAGTGATCAACGTGGCTCTCGTGTTGTCACCGAAGCCCATGCCTTCGGCCATCCCACTGGCGATGGCGATCACGTTCTTCACCACACCGCATACCTCGCAGCCGACGACGTCGGGATTGGTGTAGATGCGCAGGCTCGGACGGCTGAAGATGCGTTGCAGCTCGGCGGCGATCACGTCGTCGTCGATCGCCACCACGCTGGCGGCCGGCTGACCGCCGAGGATCTCCTTGGCCAGGTTCGGCCCGGTCAGCACGGCGACCGGATGGCCGGGCATCTCGTCGCTCGTCACCTCGCTCATCCGCTTGCGCGAACTGCGTTCGAGGCCCTTCGCCAACGTGACGATCGGGATCCACGGCCGCACGTACGGCGCGGCAGCGGCGGCGACGTCGCGGTAGCCGTGCGACGGCACGGCCATCACCAGCACGTCGGCGTTGGTGACTGCTTCCTCCAGCGAGCTCGTCGCCCGCAACTGGTCCGGCAAGGTGAAGCCGCCCAGGTAGTCGCCGTTGACATGGCAGGCGTTGATCTGATCGGCCAGCTCTGAGCGCCTCGCCCAGAGGATCGTCGGTGTGTTGACAGCGGCGAGCGCAGCGACCGTCGTCCCCCACGAACCCGCACCGATGACGGAGACGTTGATCGGCATGAATTCACAGCGTAGGTGCCTACGATTGCTCGGAGTGAATGCCGTCGTGCTCGTCCCCGTCAAGGCTTTCCGGGATGCGAAGGCGCGGCTGGCGACGGTTCTCGACGACGGCCAACGCGAGCAGTTGGCGCGCTGGACCGCGGCACGCGTACTTGCTGCCGCGGGAGAGCTGCCGACGTTCGTCGCTTGCGACGACACCGATGTCGCCGGGTGGGCGAGGGAGCACGGCGCCTCCGTTCTCTGGCACCCCGGGGTCGGCCTCAACGCCGCTGTCAAGGACAGCGTCGCCGAACTCCGCGCCAGCGGAGTCACCAACGTGGTCGTCGCCCATGGTGATCTCGCACGCGCTCACTCCTTCGCCGACCTCACCCGACCGGGAACCGTCACCCTCGTGCCCGACCGGCACGACGACGGCACCAACGTCGTCGGCATCCCCACCGACCTGCCGTTCGACTTCGCCTACGGACCTGGGTCGTTCCGCCGCCACCTGCAGGCGGCGATCGCCGGTGGCTACAACGTCCGCGTTCGTCGCGACGTGCTGCTGGCGGTCGACATCGACACGCCCTCTGATCTCGCCCACCCGCTCGTCCAGGAGGTGGTGCCGTCATGGCTGCAAACGATCCCGGCCAACCGCCGGTGAAGCAAGCCGAGTTCAGCCACAACCTCGCCGTTCCGCGTGTGGCGTTGGCGATCGGAGCTCACCCCGACGATGTCGAGTTCGGCGCCGGCGCAACGTTGGCCAAGTGGGCGGATGCCGGTTGCGTGGTGCATCACCTGATCTGCACCGACGGCTCGAAAGGGACGTGGGACGTGTCCGCCGACATCTCGGCACTCGTCATGCAGCGTCACCGCGAGCAAGGCGAAGCCGCCCGACGCCTGAGCGGTGCCGGGGCGGGGATGGTGCTGTTCCTGGACCACGTCGATGGTGAGCTCGACAGCGACCTCGTCACCCGCGGCGAGGTGGCCGGCGTGATCCGCGAGCTCCGGCCGGACGTCGTGCTCGGCCACGACCCGTGGAAGCGATACCGGCTGCACCCGGATCACCGCCACGCCGGACTGCTGGCGTGCGACGCGATCGTCGCCGCTCGCGACCCGCACTTCTACCCAGAGCAAGGTCTCGCCGCGCACCGGCCGACCACGCTGTTGCTGTTCGAGGCCGACGAGCCCGATCACGTGGAGGATGTGGGAGGCAATGACGGACGCCATGTGGAACGAAAACTGGACGCCCTCGAGGCCCACGTCAGCCAGTTCGAGAGCACGATGAAGGCCGTCGACAACGAGCAGCTCGCTGCATTTCGCCATCGGATCACGACCCGGTTGGGCGGGCTGGGTCAGCCGTTCGGCTACGCCGCCGCAGAACTGTTCAAGCTGATCACCGACCTCTGAGCCGGCGAAGGTTCCCCTGATCAGCGGGCGATCAGCCGGAGGTGAACTGACCTGGCTGCCGGCCGCTGCCCGCGCCACCGGCGAATGCCTGGGCGATCGACATCCACTCCGTCGCCGCTTGACCACGCATCTCCAGTGCGGTGTCCGAGACGTGGCGACGTTGCGTGACGACGAGACAGAAGTCGAGCGCCGGACCGCTGACGACGGCAGGCGCGTCAGGTGTGCCCCATTCCCACTGGTCGCCATCGGGGGCGGTCAAGCGGACGGCAACGTCGACCTCGGGCATCGGTCGTTCGTTGACGGCGTAGCTGAACGGTCGGGCGCGGACGCCGAGGTGAGCGACATGGCGCAACCGCGCCGTTGGGGTCCGAACGACGCCGAGCGCGTCGGCGACGTCCTGCCCGTGCGCCCACGTCTCCATCAGCCGTGCCGTGATGAACGACCGCGCCCCCATCGGCGGCCCATACCACACGATCCGAGTCGACGGATCGACGGTCGCGGCCACCTCGAGCAACCGTGCTCGATCCTCTCGCCACCTGGCAAGCAGATCAATCGCGTCGATGTTCCTACCGGCTTCGACC
>DATBKA010000215.1:0-4782 GCA_036556105.1 Ilumatobacteraceae bacterium
GGGCGGAGCAGCTCGACGACCGCCGCACCTGCGTCGGCCTTCAATGGCCCGTACTGCGTGTACTGCTGTGCCACTGCCTCTGGCGTCGAATCGGTGCAGACGGCGAGGATGTCGAGCAGGTTCGACACGCCGGGCTTGTTGGCCCGGTCGAAGCGGACCTCGTTGTCGCTGTCGGTGACGGCACGCTTGAACTTGCGAATGATGTCCGCTGGGTCGTCCATCATCATGATGCAACCCGCGTCGGACTCGGACGACTTGCTCATCTTCGACGTCGGGTCCTGCAAATCCATCACTCGGGCACCGGCCTTGGGCGTGACTGCTCGCGGGATGACGAACGTCTCGCCGAACCGATGGTTGAAGCGCATGGCGATGTCGCGAGTGATCTCGACGTGCTGACGCTGGTCGTCGCCGACGGGTACTTCCTCGGCGTCGTAGAGCACGATGTCGGCGGCCATCAAGGCCGGGTAGGTGAACAGCCCACCGGAGATGAAGTCGCGCTTTTCGGTCTTGTCCTTGAACTGCGTCATCCGGCTCAGCTCGCCGAACGAGACCGTGCACTCCATCACCCAGGCGAGTTGGCTGTGCTCGACGACGTGGCTCTGCACGAAGACCGTGGCCACGTCGGGGTCGAGCCCGATGGCGAACAGCACGGCGGCGAGGCGCACCGTGGCGTCGCCGATGACGCCGGGCTCCTCGGCGATCGTCAGCGCGTGCAGGTCGACGATCCCGTGGAACGCATCCGCCTCATGCTGGCCTTTCACCCAGTTCCGCAGTGCGCCGAGGTAGTTGCCGAGATGGACTTCGCCGGTGGGTTGGATGCACGACAGCACACGGGTCACAGCGCGCCAGGCTAGTGGCGAGCTAGCCTCGACTCGTATGTCATTTGCGGTGGCGACCCCTGTCTACGAGGGGCCATTTGACCTGCTGCTCCATCTGATTTTGCGAGAACAAGTCGACATCTACGAGGTCTCGCTGAGCCGGATCGTGGATGCCTATCTCGCCGAGATCGAGCGGATGAACGCGATCGACCTCGACGTCGCCACGGAGTTCTTGCTGATCGCCGCCACCCTCGTGGAGTTGAAGGCGAGGCGGCTGCTGCCAGGTCGCGACGACGTCGATCTCGATGAAGAACTCGCCCTCTGGGAAGAGCGCGACCTCCTGCTGGCCCGCCTGCTCGAGTGCAAGACGTTCAAAGACGTCGCCGGGGTGTTCAGTCGCCTGGCCGACGAGGCCGATCGCAGCTTCCCGCGTACCACCGGCGCCGACGAGCGCTTCGCCGGGCTCGCTCCCGACCTGCTCGAAGGAATCACCGGTGAGCGCATCCATCTCGCTTACCTGCGGGCCATGGTCCCCAAGCCGACGCCGCGCATCGATCTGTTCCACGTCGCTCCGATCCGGGCCAGCGTCGCCGACGCGGTGGCCGAGCTGGTCGACGAGCTGCCGCGGGCGGGACGGATCACGTTCAGGCGGCTCACCTCGGGCCTCGCCGAGCGGCTGGAGATCATCGTTCGCTTCCTCGCCCTGCTCGAGCTGTTCAAGCAGGGGATGATCGAGCTGGACCAGCGCGAGAAGTTCGGCGACATCGACGTGTTGTGGACAGGTGGGCTGGAGCCTGTCGCCGTCGGCTCGATCGCCATCGACGACTATGAAGGCTGACATCGAATGAGCAACGAGCGCATCGACGCCGAGACCGTAAGAGCCATCGAAGCGATCGTGATGGTCGCCGTCGAACCGGTCGCCCCCGACCTCCTCGCTCAGCTGCTCGAACAACCCACGGCAGTCATCGAACGGTTGTGCAACGAGCTGGCTGCCGCCTACGACGAGGCCGGCCACGGGTTCGAGCTGGTCAGAGTGGCCGGCGGCTACCGCTACCAGTCGCACGCCGACCTCGCACCATACGTCGAGCGCTTCCTGCTTGACGGCCAGCGAGCGCGGATGAGCGCCGCGGCACTGGAAACCTTGGCGATCATTGCCTACAAGCAGCCGCTCTCCCGTGCCCAGATCGCCTCGATCCGTGGGGTGGATCCCGACGCCGTGTTGCGCACGTTGCAGGCCCGTGGGTACATCACCGAGGTCGACCGCGACACCGGCCCGGGCCAGGCGATCCTCTACGGCACCACCACGTCGTTCCTCGAGAAGCTGGGCCTCAACTCGCTCGGCGATCTGCCGCCGATCGCCGACTTCGTCCCCAGTGCCGACGTGGTCGAGGCGCTGGAACAGGGTCTGCGCATCGACGCGCCCGCCCCGGATGCCGCAACCTGAGCCTCCGCTCTGGGAGCAGTGGGCGGCTAAGAACGCTGCCCTGCCGAGCGGCGAACGGTTGCAGAAGGTCTTGGCGGTGCGTGGCTGGGGCAGCCGCCGGGCTTGCGAGGAGCTGATCGCGTCCGGACGTGTCACGGTCAACGGCGAGGTGGCGGTGCTCGGTCGCCGCGTCGACAGCGAGCACGACCGCGTCGAGGTCGACGGGGTGCCGCTCGGGCTCAAGCCCGGACTGGTGTACTACCTGCTCAACAAACCGGCCGGAGTCGTCACCACGGCCATCGACACCCACGGCCGGCCGACGGTTGTCGAGTTGGTGCCGAGTGAGCCACGCGTGTACCCGGTGGGTCGCCTCGACATCGACACCGAGGGCCTGCTCCTGCTCACCAATGACGGCGACCTGGCCCAGCGGCTGACGCACCCCAGCCACGGGGTCGAAAAGGAGTACTTGGTCGAGGTCGACGGCGGCGCCGTTCCGCAGGGCGCGCTGCGCCGGCTGCGTGAGGGCGTCGAACTGGAGGACGGCATGACGGCGCCGGCCAAGGCGTCGCAGCCCAGCCCGGGCGTGCTGCGCCTGACCATCCACGAGGGTCGCAACCGGCAGGTGCGGCGGATGTGCGAAGCGATCGGCCGCCGCGTCGAGCGCCTGGTGCGCGTCCGCGTCGGCCCACTGCGCGACCGCACCCTTCGACCCGGACAGTGGCGCGAGCTCACCGCCGGTGAGGTCAAGGCACTCGTCCAGAGCGTCCGGCCCGAAAGCGGTTCCGGTGGTGGCGCGCAGCTACGCTGACCGCCCGTGAGTGCAGGGCGTCGTGCCAACGTGGCAGGTCTCGGCCTGATCGGTGGCTCGATCGCCTTGGCCCTCCGTGGCCGCGGCTGGCATGTCACCGGCGACGACGTCGATCCGGCGCGAGTCGAGCGGGCGCAGATGTTGTCGGCGATCGACGCCGGTGGTGTCGATCACGACGCGGAGATCACGTTCGTCGCCGCTCCCGTGCTGGCGATCGCCGACCGCGTCAAGCAGGCACTTGCCGAGACGACCGGAGTGGTCACCGATGTGGGCAGCGTCAAAGGCGGCATCGTCGCCGCCGTCGACGATCCGCGATTCATCGGCGGGCACCCGATGGCAGGGAGCGAGCTGGACGGGTTCGACGGAGCGGACGCGTCGATGTTCGAGGGCGCGGTCTGGGTCCTGACGCCCACGCCGACGACCGCCGACGACACGTTCAGCCGCGTCGCCGCGGTGGTCGCCGAGCTCGGAGCGGACGTAGTTGCCCTGCCGGCCGACCGCCACGACCAGGTCGTCGCCGTCATCAGCCACGTCCCGCACTTGGCCGCGGCCACGCTGATGGGCTTGGCCAGTGATCGCGCCGAGGAGCACGCGGCGCTGCTCCGTCTCGCCGCAGGTGGATTTCGCGACATGACCCGCATCGCCTCCGGTCACCCGTCGATCTGGGTCGACATCTGCGCCGAGAACCGGCCCTCGATCCTCTCGGCTCTCGACGGGCTGATCGAGGGACTCTCGTCGATGCGTGACAGCGTCGATCGTGACGACCGCACGGGGATCTTCGCCCGCCTGCAACACGCCCGCGAGGCTCGCGCCAACCTGCCCAGCCGCGTGTCGCAGCCCGGTGAACTGTCCGAGGTGCGGATCCCGATCCCCGACCGCCCCGGGGCCGCCGCCGAGGTGTTCACCCTGGCTGCCGAGCTCGGGGTCAACATCGCCAGCTTCGAGGTCGTGCACAGCGTCGAAGGCAACCGTGGCGTGGCGGTGGTCCTGGTCGATGTCACCTCGGCAGACCTGTTCCGCGGCGGCCTGATGGCCCGCGGCTACCGGCCGGCCGTTCAACGGCTGGGTTAGTGACCACTCGTCTCGTGATCCCCGTGCAGCACCGCCTCGACGCCGTCGTCACGGTGCCCGGCTCGAAGAGCATCGCCAACCGCGCCCTCGTGTGCGCGGCCCTGGCCGGCGGGGAGTCGACGCTCAGCAACCTTCCCGACGGTGACGACACCGAGGCGATGCTGGAGTGCCTCGCCGCCCTCGGGATCGGCGTCACGCGGGGCGGCCCCGCAAACGTTCGCGTCGGGGGCACGGCCGGGCGGCTCGGCGCCGAGCCGACCGTGTTGCCGGCGCGCTTGGCGGGGACGACGTCCCGATTCGTCACCGCGGTCGCCGCGCTCGGGTCGGCTGCTTGCACGATCGACGGCGAACCGCCGCTGCGCCGGCGACCGATGGGCCCGCTGCACGACGCCCTCGCTGCCCTCGGGGCATCGGTCAGCGCGCCGGAGCCCGGACGGCTTCCGGTCACGATCACCGGACCAGTGCGAGGTGGCTCGGTGGAGCTGGCCGGTGACGTCAGCAGCCAGTTCGTCACCGCGCTGATGCTGATCGGTCCGTATGTGCCCGGCGGGCTGCACATCACCTTGACGAGCGCGCTGGTGTCGCGGCCGTACCTGGAGATGACCCGAGTCGTCATGGGTCAGTTCGGCCACACCGCCGTCGCCATCGACGACGCGCACATC
>DATBKA010000216.1:0-2803 GCA_036556105.1 Ilumatobacteraceae bacterium
ACTCGACCAGGTCCGCCGCGAACGCGACCAGTCGGCAGTCGACGCTGCGCTCGGGCGGATCGAACTGGACGCCGCCGACCCGGAGATCAACCTGATGCCGACCCTGATCGACGCGGTCAAGGTCTACGCGACGCTCGGCGAGATCATGGGCTCGCTCGGCACGGTGTTCGGACGGCACATCGAAGTGCCAACCATCTGAGATGGTCGCCAAACGAATCCTCATCGCCAAGGTCGGGCTCGACGGTCACGACCGAGGCATCAAGGTGGTCGCCCGCATCCTGCGCGATGCCGGGTACGAGGTGATCTACACGGGCCTGTTCCAGACTCCGGCGTCGGTTGCCGCCGCCGCAGTCGACGAGGACGTGGATGCCATCGGGCTGTCGATGCTGTCGGGCGCTCATCTCACGCTCGCGCCGCTCGTCGTCGAGGAGACCCGGGCGCGCGGAGCCGAGATCCCGATCATCGTCGGTGGCATCGTGCCCGATCCCGACATCGTTGCGCTGAAGCAAGCCGGCATCGCCGCCGTGCTCACCCCGGGAGCAACCGCCGAACAGATCGTCGCTGAGGTCGAAGCCGTGCTCGGCCGCTCGGAGGCTGCCGCAGAATCCGCTTGACCTTCAAGTCAACCTGAAGGTTTACGCTCGGCGAGTGATGACCGGATATCGGATCAAGGACGTCGCCGAACGCAGCGGTTTCACCGCGGCGACGTTGCGCTACTACGAGGAGATCGGGCTGCTGCCCGAGGTCGGCCGTACGGCTGCCGGCTACCGGCTCTACGACGACAACACGCTGGATCGGTTGGCGTTCATCGCTCGTGCCAAACAGCTCGGCTGCAGCCTGGAGGAGATCGCCGACCTGACGATCGCGTGGGACGGAGGACGTTGCGGGCCAGTGCAAGACCGTCTGCGCAGCCTCGTCGGCGACAAGCTGGCCACGGCACAGCAGCAGATCGTCGAGCTGATGACGCTCACGGCGGAGTTGCACCGTGCTGCGTCGACGCTGGAGCTGCATCGCCCCGACGGACCCTGCGATGAGCGCTGCGGGTGCATCGCCAGCGACGAAAGCGAGCCGCCAACGGCGCAGGCCGTCACGCTCGGTTCGAAGCCCGTCGACATCGACGGGACCCCACCGATTGCGTGCACCCTAGGCGCCGAGTCGTTCGGTGATCGTCTTGACGAGTGGCGGCGTCTCCTCACACATGTCGTTCAGCGCGAGCCAGTCGAGCGCGGGATGCGGGCCACGTTCGCGGCATCCGCTCCCCTCGACGACCTGCTCCGCCTGGCCGTCGCCGAGCAGGACTGCTGCCGGTTCTTCGACTTCGCGATCACCATCGACGATCGCGGCATTGCCCTCGAAGTCCGCGCGCCCGACGAAGCGTTGCCCGTGGTGCAGTCGCTGTTCGGGGTCGCGACATGAGCAGCACACGCGACAACGCGGCCATCGTCGGCGTCGGCGCCGCAGCGTGTGCCGTGTGCTGCGCCGGGCCGATCCTCGCCTTTCTCGCCGCCATCGGCCTGGGCACGGCGCTCGGTGTCGCCGTGTTCGGATCGAGCGCCCTCATCGTCGGCGCGGCAGTCGCCGTGGTCGTCCTGCGCCGTCGCCGGCGCCGCGCCGAGGCGTGCTCGCCGGAACCGGCCACGGTCGCAGTCGAGCTCACCAGCAGTCGTGGTCGACGCTGACTGAGCTGGATGGTCACGCCTCGGCTGCGCCGGGGTCGGCCGCGCCGGCGCGCTCGTCACGTTCGGCCCACGTCAGTAGCTCGTCGATCGAGAACACGGCGTTGTCGATGCCGGCGTGTAGATCACCGAGGTCGGCAAATCGGCCCGGGACCGACATCATCGTCAGGTCGGCCGGGTCGACATCGGCAACCTCGTCCCACGTGATCGGTGACGAGACCCGCGCGTCGGCAAAACCGCGAACCGAGTACGCCGCCGCCATCGTGTGGTCGCGGGCGTTCTGGTTGTAATCGACGAACACGGCGGTCGGGTCGCGATCCTTCCGCCACCACGTCGTCGTAACGTCGGCCGGGGCGCGGCGTTCGACCTCGCGGGCGAATGCCAGAGCTGCACGGCGCACGTCGCTGAAGCCGAACGCCGGCTCGATGCGCACGTAGACGTGCAGGCCGCGCCCACCCGACGTCTTCGGCCACCCGGTTGCGCCGAGCTCGTCGAGCACCTCGTGGGCTACGCCGGCGACGCGACGGATCGTCTCGAACGAGCAGTCGGGCATCGGATCGAGGTCGATCCGCCATTCGTCCGGCTTCTCTGTGTCCGCTCGCCGTGAGTTCCAGGGGTGGAACTCGACCGTCGACATCTGTACCGCCCAGATCACTTCGGCGAGCTCGGTGACGCAAAGCTCGTCGGCGTGCAGCCCGTAGCGCGGGAAGTGCAGGCGAACCGTGCCGAGCCACGGAGGCGCGCCGGCGGGCACCCGCTTCTGGTGCACCTTGTCACCGGCGACGCCGGTCGGGAAGCGATGGAGCATGCAGGGGCGTTCGCGCAGCGCGTTGACGATGCCGTCACCGACGCTGAGGTAGTAGTTGACGAGGTCGAACTTCGTCGCACCGAGCGCAGGGAAGTAGACGCGATCGGGGTTGGTGACCCGCACGACGCGTTCGCCGACGGGGATCTCGACCGCCGGGGACTTCGCCGCTGCCACGCCCTCACGGTAGAGCGCGCAGAGCCGGGGGGCAGGGTCAGCGGGGAAGGCCGAGCACCCGCTCCGCGACGATGTTGCGCTGCACCTCGGACGTGCCGCCGAAGATCGTCCCGGCCCTCGAGAAGAGGAAGGCCGACTGCATCTC
>DATBKA010000217.1:0-10938 GCA_036556105.1 Ilumatobacteraceae bacterium
CGTCGAGTTCACGTTGCAGTACCGCCAACCGATCTTCCCCGACACGGCCTACACGATGTGGTGGGAAGTTGCCGCAACCGAGCCCCGAGGCCGACATTGGCAGGTTGACTGGCTCGGGGCGGTCGGGATCGGAGATGCGCAGAGCATTGCCGGCAGGGGCACGATCCTGATCCTCGACAGTGACTGACTCGACCGGTCCACTCAGATGCCGGCAACTGGGCACGCAGAAACGGCGTCATCGGCGAAGGGACCAATTTCGGTGCCATCGGGCCGGACCACGTGCCAGCGCCCATTCGAATCGCGCCAGGTTCGGTAGCCGCGTTGCTTCCAACGGTTGTGATGCCCGCAGTCGGCGCCGCCGTTGTCGGGGCGCGTTTCGCCATCGTGACTCCATGGCCGGCTGTGATCGATCTGGCAGCGCCCGGAGCGAAGACCGCATCCGGGCCACGTACACCAGCGATCGCCCAACAGCACCGCATCTCGAGCCGAACCCGTGAACACGCGGCGCTTGCGCCCCAGGTCGACGACGACACCGGCGGAATCGAGCACCACCCGGCGCACGCGACCGACCAGGGCAGCTGCCAACACGTCGGTGGGATCGAGTTGGTGCCCGTCGATCGTCTCGCAACGCCGACGGTCGACCGTGCGCGGATCGAGCGGCTCGACCTGCTCGCCGCATGCCTTGGCGAGATGGTGTTCGTAGGTCTCGAGGTCGACGACGATGTTGACCAACGGCTCGATGCGACCGGCCCGGCCCGACTCGGCCGCGGCAACACACATCGCCAAGAACGCGTCGAAGCGCCGCTGTGCCGGCGTCCGCGCCAGATCGGCAGCGCAGGTCTGATCCCCAGAGACTTGCAACGCTGCCTCCCAATCGGCGCGAAACTCGGCATCGCAGAAGCGGGAGAACACCTCGTCGACGATCGCTCCGGCCACAACCCCGCCACGAGCATCGACATAGACACGATCACCAACCACGCTGACGCGGGCATCGCGGTGATCGTGCTCCCACGTATGAGAACGATGGGCGCCGTCCTCGTCGGCGAGATCCTCCCATCGGTGAGCAACGATCTTGAACTCGTCGAACCACAAGCTGGTGGCATGTGTCAGCAACAGATCGGCTGACTCGGCGAAGGAGTGCCGAGCGCGCGGGTTGGCGTACACCGCTGCCAACTGCCGCAACTGGTCAACGCCCACGACGCCGGCGCGAGCAGCCTCACGCAGCTGCGGGACCTCGTGCACGATGCGCGCCGTCTGCACCGCCGCACGCGACGTGGCGATCGACCAGTTGCACACTGCCCGCACCCACGCGAACACGGACTTGTGACCGTCGTCCCGGTAGACGCCCGTGGTCTCGGCAACGCACACCGTCTCCGCGACGAGCATCTCGATCTGACGACGGGCTGTGTCGAGATCGCGCAGAACCGTCTCGAGGTCGCGGGCACCAAGCCCCTGCAGGTCGGCAACCTCCGGCAACTCCAACGAACTCACGTTCGTATCCTCGCAGAGGGGTGTGACACGGTTGCCGCCGTGCCGGGCAGTTACACCCGGCTCAGCGGGTGAGCGACAAGAACACGTCGGACGACACGGTGTTCCCGCCTGCCTTCGTGACATCGGCGATGATCGCTCGATCGTTGGTGACCACAACCACCGGAAGGTCAGGATCGGAACCGGTGACCATGCTGCGCAGCACGTCGTCGGCAGACACTCCCTCAGGGGAGTAGACGATGTGGACGCGCCGGCGGATCGGGGCGTGAGCGCCTTCGATCGATGCCCCGTCGAACACGATCGTCAACTCCAGCTTCCATCGCTTGGCCAAGTTCTCGGCGGCGCGAATGCACTGCTGGCGTTGCTCATCGAGGCCGAGGGCCGGCCACCCCAGCTTGGCCACGTTGTAGCCGTCGACGAACACCTTGACGCCAGCGCTGCGCAGCCAGGCCTCGGCTGTCTCGGCCGATCCCTTCAGTGCTCCGCCCGGCAACGAAAGCGGCTTGCGGCGAGACGGTCGACGGACGGCCGCATCGACGACCGGCAATGCGGCGCCGCGTGCATCGGGGAGCTCGTCGAGCGCCTGAGCCAAGCGCGCCACGATCTCGCCAGATGCGGCGGCGAGCGCCGACTCGATCAAGCTGCGTACCTTGCCGGCGTCGATGGCTGTCTGCTCGGCTTCGGCGACCGACGCTTCGGCTGCCGCAGCGCTCGACTGGGCACGCACCAGAGCAGCTTCCGCCTTCGCCAGGGCCTGCGCGGTTGCGTGCTCGACTCGCTGTGCCTCGCGGAGGCGGTTGCGAACCTCGTCAAGCTCGGTGCGCAGTCGCTGCGTCTCGACGATGAGCTCCGCCTTGGCGGCGCGCTCTCGCGCCAACTCCGCGGAGAGTTCCCGCAACTCAGTGCGGGCGCGCGCTGCCACCTCCTGTGCCGCGCGGCGGCGCCGTTCCTCGCGGTGGATCGCGGCGCGCTCGTCGCCCGCGGATGCTGGACGCAGCTCGTCGATCGTTTCGACCCATCCATCGGGTCGGTTCAGCCAGAGCAGTCCGATCGGATCGACGAGCTCGTCGGTGGCCTCCTGAGCGACTCGTTTGCGGAAGTCGACGTCCGCATCGACCGCGGCGCGCACCTTTCCCAGCGCCGCGGCCGGCAGCTTGGGGCTGCGCAGGAAGCGCCGCAGCTCGCCAGGGATGGGCAGCGGAGGACGGTGCTTGGCGCCGGCGGCGGCGGTGCTGACGGCGAACTCCAACGCTGAGCGCAACAGCTGATCTGGGACGTCCGCTCCGTCGTGGTCGCTCACCGGTCACACTGTATCCACCAAGCACAACGCGCCGATCGAACGCATGTTCTTGACGACGAACACGCGTTCGTGGTGGACTGTGCGGATGCACGGCCACGGCGGCACTGCACTCGCCCTCGGCGAGCACCAACGATCGTTCGACGACCTGGGCACACCGCTTGCCGACGTCACGTTCTGCGTGCTCGACATCGAGACCACGGGTTCAGACCGCGGCGCCGACCTGATCACCGAGATCGGGATGGTCAAGGTCCGCGCCGGCGAGTGCCTCGGCACACTGCAGAGCCTGGTCAACCCGGGCCGGGCGATCCCGCCGATGATCACCGTGCTGACGGGCATCACGGATTCGATGGTCGTTCGTGCCCCGCCGATCGAGGCCGTGCTCCCGTCGATGGTCGAGTTCTTGAGGGGCGCGGTCATCGTCGGGCACAACGTCGGCTTCGACATGTCGTTCATCAACGCCGCATTGTCACGACGCGGCGACGCAGAGCTCCCCCACCGCGTCATCGACACGTTGCCGTTGGCGCGCCGTCTGGTCCGCGACGAGGTGCCCGATTGTCGCTTGTCGACGCTTGCCTCGCGATTCCGGCTCGACCATCGCCCGACGCATCGCGCCCTCGACGATGCGCTGGCCACCACCGACCTGCTGCATCTGCTGCTCGAGCGTGCCGCCGGTCTCGGCGTGCTCGGCCTCGACGACCTCATCGCCTTGCCGCGCCTCGGTGCTCACCCGCAGGTCGCCAAGTTGCGGATGACGTCGGCGCTGCCGCGCGGCCCGGGGGTGTACATGTTCCGCGGCGCGGGCGATCAGGTCATCTACGTCGGCAAGGCCACCAATTTGCGGCAGCGGGTGCGCAGCTACTTCGGCAGCGACGATCGACGCAAGATCGGTCAACTGCTGCGCGAGACGCAACGCATCTCACACGCGACCACCGCCAACGTGCTCGCCGCGGAGGTGCTCGAACTGCGGTACATCCAGCAGCTCACGCCGCGGTACAACAAGGTCGGCGCGGCTCCGCAGAAGTACCGATACGTGCGCCTCAGCACCGAGGAAACATGGCCCCGGCTGTCGGTCGTCACCGAGGCCACGGGCGCGGGCGTCCACCTCGGCCCGCTCCCGTCGAAGGCCAACGCCGATCTCGTGGTCGAAGCGTTGCAGTCCGTCTTCCCCCTGCGGCGTTGCACGACCCGACTCGGGCGCCACTTCCAACCGCCACCCGATGCTGCGGTGTGCACGCCGGCTCAGCTCGGTGTGGCGATGTGTCCCTGCGCCGGCGCTGCTGAGTTGCATCGCTACCGGCACGCAGCCGATGCGGTCGAGCAGGCGATCACCACGTCACCCGAGCTCGTCATCGCACCCCTGCAAGCACGGCTCATCGGCTTGTCCTACGAACGGCGCTACGAGGAAGCGGCGCAGGTGCGCGACCGGGCGATGGCCTTCACCAACGCGATCCGTCGCCAACGCCTCACCGATCGTTTGCGCGGTGCGGGCGACGTCGTTCTGCAGCTGGGCGACACCATCCTCCACGTCCGCGACGGCGTCCTGCTCGCCACGGTCGAGACAGGGCAGATGGAGATCGGCCTCCCCCTGCCGCCCCCCGAGGTTCCGCCCCTGCCTCGACCCTTGCCGCGCCAGGTCATCGACGAAGTGCTATGTCTCGGCCGCGCCGTCGAGCGGTTCGCCCACCGCCTCGAGGTGATCTCCTGCGACGGCACGTGGCAGTGGCCGATCGACGCGGTGCCCGAGGTCGTCGGGCGGCCGCAGCAGGCCGACGCGGCCGACGCGGCCGACCCGGCCGATCACCTTGCCGCCTGACCTCCCGCTTCGATCATCGCCCCGCCGTGGTCGATTCGCAGCACCTTGGTGTGGCCGCCATCAGGCAGGCTCCGCGCCACGTGATCGGCGTCGTCGAGCGAACACATCGCGGCGATGGTCGGGCCCGAGCCCGACAGCCACGAGCACCACGCGCCGGCCTCCATTGCTGCATCGAGGGCGCGCCGGCTCTGCGCAGCCGCGGCAAGGCGCAGGTCCTGGTGCACTCGGTCTTGGGTCGCACTGCGCAATGCGTCGACGTCGCCCGCAGCCAGCGCGGCCACCAGCAACGCGGTGCGTCCGATGTTGAACACCACGTCGACCAGCGGCACATCGCGACCGAGCTTGGCCCGCGACTCGTCGGTGGAGGTCGTGAACGTCGGGATCCACACCACGACGGCGGGGTCGAACGCCAAGGGGATCTGCACGGCGCGTCCGCCGGCGGTGGCGACGATGCCGCCGTAGAGCGACGCGGCGACGTTGTCGGCGTGGCCCTCCAGCTCGGTGGCGATCAACAGCATCTCGCCGAGGCGCGCCTCGAAGTCGGCCGGATCCGACCCATACCGTTGCGCATGCGCGGCAACGATGCCGGCGACGCGCACAGCGCCACTGAAGCCGAGGCCGCGACCGACTGGGATCGGTGAACAGACCCACAGCTCCCCTTCCCCGCCGGCACGCCGGAAGGCGACCGAAGCCGGGTGGAACTGATCGACGCGCTGCGCGTCGGCCGGCGGTTCGTCGTCGATCACACCGGCCTCGGCGTGCAATGACAGAGCCATCCCCAGGGCGTCGAACCCGGGGCCGAGATTGGCCGACGACGCCGGCACGCGAACGATCACGACCGGTTCAACCAGCCAGCTCTGCTGCGGCAGCTTGCGACTCGAGAATCCACCGGTCCAGCGTGCGCGATGCGTGACCCTCGTCGATCGAGTTGGTGGCGATGATGATGCCTTCTTCCATCGAGTCGGCCACGCCGGCGACGACCAGGCCGGCAGCGGCGTTCAAGACGACGATGTTGCGGTGGGCGCCGTGCTCGCCCTTCATCACGCGACGTACGTACTCGGCGTTCTGCGGGGGCGTGCCGCCGACGAGTTCGTCTGGGATGGCCGGCGCGAATCCCAAGGCGACGGGATCGATGGTGAACGTGCGGACCATGTCTTCGTCGAGAGCCAACACGACCGATGTGTCGGTGGTCGTCAACTCGTCGATGCCTCCGCCGTGCACGACCCACGCTCGCTCCGAACCGTGCAGCCGCAACGAGGCGAGCATCCGCTCGGCGACGGCTGGATTGGCCACACCGATCAGCTGGCGGCGCACTCGGCCCGGGTTGGCCATCGGCCCGAGCAAGTTGAACACGGTGGCGATTCCGATCTCGCGCCGGCTCGGCGCGGCGAAACGGAATGCAGGGTGGAACCGCGGCGCCAGGCAGAAGCCGATCCCGACCTCGTGGATGCAGCGCAGCACGGCGTTCGGCGAGAGCTCGATGGCGACACCAAGCTCCTCGAGGACGTCGGCAGCACCACACTGCGACGAAGCGGCGCGCGCCCCGTGCTTGCAGACCGGCACGCCGGCACCGGCCACGACGATCGCTGCCATCGTGCTGACGTTGATGGAGTGACTGCGGTCGCCACCGGTGCCGACGATGTCGACGGCACGGGAGCGCAGGTCGTCGCCGAGCGGTACCAACGAGGCCGCGTCGAGCACGGCATCGAGCAGCCCACTCAGCTCTTCGGGGGTCTCCCCTTTGGCGCGCAAGGCCACGACGAAGCCGATCAGCTGAGCTGCGGTGGCATCTCCGGACAGGATCGTCGCCATGGCGGCGCGAGCGTGCGCGGCCGGCAGGTCACGGCGCTCGACGAGCTCGGTCAGGAGCGCGGGCCACCCGCCCAGATCCTCGAGTGCGCTCATCCAGTCAGGCTACGCGGTGCGGCGGCGTTGACGAATCATCCGTCTCCGCTCGCGCTCCGTCGCACCACCCCAGACGCCGGACTTCTCCCTTGCTTGCAATGCATGTTCGAGGCAGGCGATGCGCACGTCGCAGCCCGCGCACACCGCTTTTGCTTCCAATGCCAGATCGTCGTCATCTGGATAGAACATCGCCGCTTCCAGCCCCCGGCATGCCCCCAACTCTCGCCATACGATCTCTTTGACCGACACGACTATGTTCTCCTGAATTTTGGCCCGCTGCGGCAAATCACCTTCAGCGCGCCAGAAATCTAGGTTCAGCACATAGCGCTTGACCAGACCCTTTTTCAGGAAATTGGCAAGTTCGTGTAACAGTTCTGCGCGTCATTCGGGGCGCAGATCGGCCCTCAGCTCGGCCAAGGTGGCCGCGCCGAGCACCACTTCTTCCTGGTACTGAGGGTGATCGACGGCCAGCGCCGTGCCATCGCCGAAGGCCTCGACCTGCTCGGCGGTGAGCTCGAAGGTGATGTAGTGCACGGCTGCGGTGACGTGCTGGCGGGTCAGCTGAGCGGCGTGACCTGGGTCGACAGTGGCGCGCACGGGCTGCCCGTTCGGCAGGCGGAGCACGACCGAGCGCTCGATCCCGACGAGCCGCGGCAACCATTCGCGCATCGCCTCGTCGGACGTCAGTTCGATGAACAAGGTTGCGCTCAGCTGGCCGGGCTCGGGCACCAACGGGTTGTAGGCGTCGAGCTCTTCTTGGATGCCCGCGTCGGTGGTGATCCGCTCGGCACGGGCCATCTCCTGGATCTGGAACTTGATCGTCTGGCGGTTCTCGAAAGCGACGCTGACGATCGTTCCGACTGCGACGCGGCGGCGGTTGCGGACCTCGATCATGTCGGCGCGGTACGAGTCGCGGACGCGCTCGTAGGCGCGCAGGTCGTCGATGTCGGCGACGGACAACTTGCGACTGTGAGTGGGAGTGCTCATCGTTTCGGCGGCTCCTCGGAGATGCCGTAGGCGCGGGCGATCAGTTGCAGTGGGTGCAGCGGCCGCGTGCCGGTCTGCTCCGTGATCGCGGTGTTGGCGAGGTGGCAGTCGCCGGCGACGACCGCGCCGTCGGCACGGTTGATCTGATCGCCGAGCTTGTGGGCAATCGGCACGCTGATGCCCGTGTTCTCGGCGCGGAGGCCCCACGTGCCATCGATGCCGCTGCATTGCTGGACGAGGGTGACCTTGGCGCCGGTGAGCTTGATCAGGTCGCGACTCTTCAACCCAACGTTCTGGGCGCGGAGATGGCACGGGGTGTGGTAGGTCACGGTGGCCGGCACATCTCCGGTGAAGTCGATGTCGAGGCTGGTGCCTTCGCCCTTGTGCACCTTCATCAAGTACTCGGACGCATCGTAGGTGTGATCGGCGACGAGCTTGGCGTCGGCCCCCGGTGCGTAGTCGACGTAGTCCTTCTTGAGGACGTAGCCGCACGTCGGTTGCGGCACGACGATGTCGTTGCCGCGGCGGATCGACGCGGCCAGCGCTTTCACGTTCTTCTCGGCGACCTTGGTGAACTGCTTGATGTCGCCGGAGTGCAGCCACGGGGCACCGCAGCACCCGACGCCGTCAGTGACCGAGCACTCGATGCCGTTGCGCTCGTAGACCTTGACGAGGTCGTGCCCGATCGCCGGCTGCTGGTACTCGACGAGGCATGTGGGGAACACGGCCACCCGACCCTGTCGCTTGGCGATGCGCACCTTGGGCCGGCGCTTGAACCAAGTCGTGAAGCGTTGGCGGGCGTAGGGCGGCAGCAGGCGCACGCTCGACACGCCGGTGGCCAGTTGCATCGCCTTTCGCGTGAGCGAGCCGGGCTTGGCGCCGATGACCGCGTTGGTGGCCGGCGCGGTGAGCGTCGCCGCTTTGCCGACCAGGTCGGTATGACCCAGCACGGTGTCGGTGAACCGCGAGCGCAGGCCAACCTGACCAGTGGCGTGGCGCATGGCGTCGGTGCGAAGCATCAGCCGCGGGAAGTCGATGGCCCACTCGTGCAGCTCTGGCGTGTAGGGGCAGTTGATGTAGCAGAGCTTGCACTGGAAGCACTCGTCGACGACTTGGTCCTGCTGGGCGGGAGTGAGACGGCCGGCGTCTTGGTCGTCGTGCCGGTCGATCATCTCGAACAACGTCGGGAACGATGTGCAGAACTTGAAGCACAGCCGGCACCCGTGGCAGAGGTCGTAGACCCGGGTCAGTTCCTGACGAACGTCGGCTTCATCGAGATACTTGGCGTGCTTTGGGTCGTAAGTGATCGTCATGGAGAGCGCGGCAGAAAAGGGACGGCGATTCTTCTGAGCACAGGGGCGGTGCTGAACGGCAGCGTAGTGCCGCTCAGCACACCCACCGTTCAGCTGAGCGAGTCGAGACCTTGCTGGAAGCGCCCGGCGTGGCTCTTCTCGGCGCGAGCCAGCGTCTCGAACCAGTCGGCGATCTCGGC
Source organism: Ilumatobacteraceae bacterium (assembly GCA_036556105.1). GTDB lineage: Bacteria > Actinomycetota > Acidimicrobiia > Acidimicrobiales > Ilumatobacteraceae > JAENVT01. The sequence goes on from DATBKA010000217.1 coordinate 8,986, forward strand.
GAAGCCCTCGTCGCGTGCCGTCTTGGCGAAGCCCGGATACATCTGGCTGTACTCATAGGTCTCCCCGACGATCGCCGAGCGCAGGTTGTCCTCGGAGTCGCCGATCGGCTCGCCGGTGGCGGGGTCGCCGACCAGAGCGAGGTATTCGAGGTGACCGTGGGCGTGGCCGGTCTCGCCTTCGGCGACCGAGCGGAACAGCGCAGACGTGTCGGGATAGCCCTCGACATCGGCCTTGTGGGCGAACCACAGGTAGCGGCGATTTGCTTGGCTCTCGCCGGCGAAGGCCTCCTTCAGATTCTCATGGGTCTTGGTGCCTTGGAGGCTCATTGCGTACTGCTCCTTGTTGGTCGAGGGGTGTCGGGGGTTGGTAGGGAGAGGGTGGAGCACCGTTGGCAGGTGCCGGAGAAGACCATGCGCGTCGCGCTCGGTCGAAAGCCGTTCAAGCCCTCGACCTCCAGTGCGCCGATGTTGTTGACGTACACATCGAAGACGTCACCGCACCGATCGCAGACAGCGTGGTGGTGGTCGTCGGTGTTGGGATCGAATCGAGACGGGCCGGACCCGACCGACACGCTCTGCAACTCGCCCATTGCGGCGAGATCGTTGAGCGTCTGGTACACAGTGCGCAGCGAGATCCCCGGCATCAGCTCGCTCGCTTCGGCGAACAACACGTCGGCGGAGGGATGAGCGGCGTTGCCGTGCAGCAAACGGAACAGCAGTTGTCGCTGCGGCGTGACTTTCAGGTTCTGCCGGCGGAACGCCTCGGTGAGGTCGGCAGGACTGCGCATGGCTTCACGATATTGCACACTCTGCAAATTCGCAACGTATGCAAATAAGGCTTTAGGAGGGCAGAAAGGCCTGGCCGTGACACCCGATGTGGCGGCCGGCGAACATCCGAGGGGCGGCCGGCGCACCATAGGATGTCGCCGATGCTCCCGGCGACACCGTTTCGACGAGCCGACATGCTCGCCCGCCTGGAGAGCGAACCATTCGACGTGCTGGTCATCGGCGGAGGGATCACCGGAACCGGCGTCGCCCTCGATGCGGCGAGTCGCGGCCTCAGCACGGCGTTGGTCGAGCGCGACGACTTCGCCTCCGGCACCTCGTCGAAGAGCTCCAAGCTGGTCCACGGCGGCATCCGTTATCTGCAGCAAGGCGAGGTGCGCCTTGTCTATCAAGCCCTGCGCGAACGGCAGCGACTGCGCCGCAACGCACCGCATCTCGTCAAGGTGCTGCCGTTCATGATCCCGGTACTCACCAAGGACGGGGTCGTGTCGCGCAAGGTGGCCCGCGCCATGGGCACTGCGATGTGGATGTACGACCTCACCGGCGGGTGGCGGATCGGGAAGTTCCATCGGCGGCTGAAGAAGGACGCCGCGTTCGCCCACTTGCCGACGATGCCGCGCGACCGCCTCGCCTCCGCCTATCTCTACTTCGACGCCACCGCCGACGACGCCCGGTTGTGCCTTGCCGTCGCCCGCACCGCCGCGGCGCATGGCGCGGTGGTGGTCAACCGCTGCCGCGTCGTCGAGCTGACCAAGGACGACCAGGGTCTGGCCACGGGCGCCATCGTCGAAGCCGACGGGCGGCTGATCACGGTCAGGGCGCGGACCATCGTCAACGCCGCCGGTGTGTGGTCCGACGAAGTCCGCGCCCTCGACGAAGGCTCCGATCCCGGCTCGATCCGCCCGGCGAAAGGCGTGCACATCACGGTGCCGTGGGAGAAGGTGCGCAACGACATCGCTGCGGTCATCCCGGTGCCGAAGGACAAGCGCAGCCTGTTCGTCGTGCCGTGGGGCGCTCGCCCCGACGGGACGTTCGAGCACACGTACATCGGAACCACCGACACGGACTACAGCGGCCCACTCGACGACCCGCAGTGCACCAAGGACGACATCGACTACGTCCTGCGCGCCCTCAACGCCTCGATCACGACGGGGGTCACCGAGGCCG
>DATBKA010000218.1:0-1695 GCA_036556105.1 Ilumatobacteraceae bacterium
GCCGAGCTGGCATCACCTCTTCGGCACCGACGCCCTGAGCCGCGACGTGTTCACGCGCACGCTGTACGGGGCTCGTCAGACGTTGCCGACATCGGTGGCGGTGATCGCTTGCGCGGTCGCCATCGGCACCGTGCTCGGTTCGATTGCCGGCTTTCTCGGCGGGCGCGCCGACAGCATCGTCATGCGCCTCGTCGACGTTACGTTGGCGTTCCCGCCGATCTTCCTGGCGATGGCGATCGCCGCCGCGCTCGGCCCCGGCTTGCGCAACGCGTTCTTCGCGATGGTCATCGTGTGGTGGCCGATCTACGCCCGGCTGATCCGCGGTCAGGTGCAGGCGGTCAAGCACCGCGATCACATCCAAGCTGCAGTGTCGATCGGCGCAACCAGATGGCGGATCCTGCGCAAGCACGTGCTGCCGCTGTCGTTCACGCCGGCGTTGATCAACGCCACGCTCGACCTCGGCCAGGTCGTGATCCTCACGGCCACGCTGAGCTTTCTCGGTCTCGGCGCCAAACCGCCGTCGCCGGAGTGGGGCGCAATGATCACCGAAGGCGCCGACTTCTTCTACCAGTGGTGGATCGCGGTCGCCCCTGGGTTGGCGATCCTCACCGTGGCCATGTCGTTCAACTTCCTCGGCGACGGTCTGCGCGACGCACTCGACGTCAGGGCCAAACGGTGAACGAGACCGCCACGCCACCACTGCTGGAGATCCGCGATCTGCACGTCCGCTTCTCCGTACGCGGCGGGTACGTCCATGCCGTGCGCGGGCTCGACCTCGTCGTCCACCGTGGCGAGGTGGCCGCCCTCGTCGGCGAGTCCGGCTCGGGCAAGAGCGCGTCGATGCTCGCCGCACTCGGTCTCCTCGACGTCAACGCGACGGCCGTCGGTTCGGTGCGCTTCGAGGGGACGGAGGTGCTGCACGCCGCGCCGGCGGCGTTGCGCGCCTTGCGCGGCGGACGCATCGGAATGATCTTCCAGGACCCGATGACCTCGCTCAACCCGGTGCTCGACATCCGCCGGCAGATCGCCGAAGCAGTCATCACCCATCAGCGCGTGACGCCCCGCCAAGCCGAAGCGAAAGCAGTCGACCTCCTCGAGCTCGTCGCCTTCCCCGACGCCGAGCGGCGCAGCCGCGCCTACCCGCACGAGCTGTCCGGCGGGATGCGACAGCGGGTGATGATCGCCATGGCGTTGGCCAACGACCCCGACATCCTGATCGCCGACGAGCCGACCACGGCGCTGGACGTCACGGTGCAGGCGCAGATCCTGGAGTTGCTGCACTCGCTGCGGCTCTCTCGGGAGTTGGCGATCGTGCTGATCACTCACGACCTCGGTGTGGTCGCCGGGCTCGCCGACAGCGTCCACGTCATGTATGCCGGGCGCATCGCCGAATCGGGCCCGGTCGTCGACATCTTCCACCGGCCACAACACCCCTACACGGCCGGCTTGCTGGCGTCGCTGCCGCGCCTCGACCGCCCCGACCGCGAGCTCACGCCGATCGGTGGCGTGCCGCCGCGCCTGCGTGAGGAACCGGTGGGTTGTGCGTTCGCCCCACGCTGCAAGTTCGCCATCGACAGCTGTCACGAGGTGGAACCGCCGCTCGAGGCGGTCGCCGCCTCGATGGTGGCTTGCTCGGTGCTGCCGATGTCGGCTCACGCCGGTGAGGGGCAGCGGTGACCCGCGCGACTGCCGAGC
>DATBKA010000219.1:0-5637 GCA_036556105.1 Ilumatobacteraceae bacterium
GGTGTCGAGCGTGTCCAGCTGCGGCACCACACCGAGCCGGCCGCGGATCTGCCGGCCGAACCGCGAGGCATCCATGCCGAAGATCTGCAACGAGCCCGCCGACGGAGGGGACACGCAACCGATCATCCGCATCGTCGTCGACTTGCCGGCGCCGTTCGGGCCGAGGAAGCCGAACGCCTCGCCGGGCTCGACGTCGAAGTCGATGTCGTCGACGGCGACGAACTCGCCGTAGCACTTGACGAGGCCGCGGGCCGAGACCAGTGATTGAGCCACTTTTTTCGAGGCTATCCCTAGCCGAAGAAGACCGACGCGACGTCGTGATAGAGGTGCAGATCGACGAGCCTCGTCTTGCCCACCGTCTCGCTGAGCGGGGTCATCATGATCTCCGTGCCACGCAGCACCGCCATCTGGCCCCACTGCTGGTTGTGCACGGCGTCGATCGCGGCGATGCCGTATCGGGTCGACAGGACGCGGTCGAACGCAGACGGTGTTCCGCCGCGCTGCACGTGACCGAGCAGCACGACCCGCGTCTCGAAGCCGGTGCGCGCCTCGATTGCGTGAGCGATGGTGTCGGCGACTCCGCCGAGGCGGACGTGACCGAATCGGTCGTAGATCTTCTCTCGTGTCGGCATCGTGTCGTGGAGGGGCTCGGCGCCTTCGGCGACCACCACGATCGAGGCGTACCGGCCACGCTCGTGGCGGCGCTGCAGCAGTTCACAGATGTGATCGACGTCGAACGGTTCCTCGGGGATGAGGATCGCCGTCGCCCCGCCAGCGATCCCCGCGTAGGTGGCGATCCAGCCACTGTGGCGACCCATCACTTCGACGATCATGACCCGATCGTGGCTCTCCGCCGTCGTGTGCAACCGGTCGATCGCGTCAGTGGCGATCTGCACCGCGGTGGTGAAACCGAACGTCATGTCGGTTCCGACGATGTCGTTGTCGATCGTCTTCGGCACACCGACGATCGGCAGGCCGAGATCGTTGTGCAGCTTGCACGCGACCGTCAGCGAGCCGTTGCCGCCGATCACGACCAGGCCGTCGATGTGCATGTCGTGGAACGTCGACGCCACCTGTTCGAGGCCGTCGGCGTCGTCGTACGGGCTGCCGCGCCTGGTGCCGAGCAACGTCCCGCCCCGCGGCAACATGCCTCGCAGGGAGCGGACGTCGAGCGCCATCGTGCGCCGCTCGCGGACACCGTCCCACGCGTCGAGGAAGCCGATCAGCTCGTCGCCGTAGTTCAGCTCACCCTTGCGGACGATGGCACGGATCACCGCGTTGAGTCCTGGGCAGTCTCCACCACCTGTCAGAATGCCGACGCGCACGTGTGCACACCCTAGGGCACTCGGCGGCCCGAACGGAGGACATCTTGGGTTGGCAGGCAGACCGGCCGGTGCCATGGCAGCGGCTGATTCGCGAGGCGGCGATCTTTCTCGTCGTCGGGGCGCTGGCGCTGACCCTGCTCGTCAAGGACAAGCACGTCGGCACGTACGTCGGGCTGCTCGTCGGGATGTTGTTCTATGTGCTCTTCGTGGCCGTCCTCTCCAAGTTCGGCTACGAACGGCAGACAATGCGCCAAGCGCGGGAGCGGCGCCGCACCGCGGTTGCGACGACCTCGGCGCAGAGCGCGACGCAGTTCGCCCGGGCGCGACCGGCTCCAACTCGGCGCACGAGCACGGGACCATCGCAACGACCGAACCGTTCGACGAAGAAGCGGCGGCGCTGACCGGAGATGGCGCCGAATGGGGATGGCGATGCGTGATCTTCGCCGAGGCGTGATCGCCATCGATGCGGGCACGACGGGGGTTCGCAGCCGGGCGATCTTCGCCGACGGCGGAGAACCGGCCGCCGCCTACCGCGAGTTCACGCAGATCTATCCGCAGCCCGGCTGGGTCGAGCACGACGCCGAGGAGATCTGGGCGGCAGTTCGTTCGACCTTGAACGAGGTCGTCGCTCGAGTCGGAGCCGACCGCATCAGCGCGATCGGAATCGCCAACCAGCGCGAGACGGTCGTGGCCTGGAACCGGCGCACCGGCAAGCCGTATGGCACGGCGATCGTATGGCAGGACCGGCGCACCGCCGATCGCTGCGAGGTGCTGCGCGAGGAGGGCTACCTGCCGATGGTCCGGGCGACCACCGGTCTCGTCCTCGACCCGTACTTCTCGGGGTCGAAGTTCGAGTGGCTGCTCTCCGAGCGCTCGATCCCCATCGACCGCGACCTGGCACTCGGAACCATCGATTCGTGGCTGATCTGGAACCTGACCGGCGGCGCTACTCACGCCACCGACCCGACCAACGCCAGCCGCACGATGCTGTTCGACATCCGCAACATGCAATGGTCCAGCGATCTGTGCGACCTGTTCGGCGTGCCGGTGGCGGCGCTGCCCGACGTGCTGCCGTCGAGCGGACGCTTCGGCACCACCGTCGATGCGTCGGGCTGTCCAGCCGGGATCCCGATCTCGGGAGTTGCCGGGGATCAGCAGGCAGCGCTGTTCGGCCAGGCCTGCTTCCAGCCGGGGATGGCGAAGAACACGTACGGCACCGGGAGCTTCGTGTTGATGAACGTCGGTGCAACGTGCCCGCCGCCGACCGAAGGGATGCTGGCGACCGTCGCCTGGCAGTTGAGCGACGGCATCGTGTCCTATGCGCTGGAGGGGGCGATCTTCGTCACCGGAGCCGCGATCCAATGGTTGCGCGACGGCCTCGGTGTGATCACCGCCGCAGCCGACATCGGCCCGCTCGCCGAGAGCGTCGGTGACAACGGTGGCGTCTACATCGTTCCGGCGTTTGTCGGCCTGGGCAGCCCATGGTGGGATCCCTATGCCCGCGGCACGATCGTCGGCATCACGCGCGGTTCGTCGAAGGCCCACCTCGCCCGCGCCGTGGTGGAGGCGATGGCGTATCAGACGCGAGACGTCGTCGAAGCGATGGCCGCGGCCAGCGGCACGACACTGGCGGCGTTGCGAGTGGATGGCGGCGCATCGGTGATGAACCTGTTGTTGCAGATGCAAGCAGATCAACTCGGCGTCACGGTGCAGCGTCCGGTCGACCAGGAGACGACTGCGCTCGGTGCCGGCTATCTGGCCGGCCTCGCCGAGGGTGTGTGGCCGTCGCTCGCTGCCATCACCGAGCGGTGGCAGGTCGATGCCACGTTCGAACCCGAGCCCGACCGGCTTCTCGCCGATCTGGGATACGGGCAGTGGCTGCGCGCCGTGGGTCGTTCGCGCGCCTGGGTCTCCTCTCCATGAAGCGCGCCGGGCTCCTGGTCGCAGGGAGCTGGCTGGCGCTGCTGCTGTTGTCGGTGTCGACGGTGCTCGGCGACATCATCGCCGCGGGTGCGCCCAGCGCCCCGGCGTCGCGTGGCACGTGGGTACAGCTCACGCCGACGCTGCCGCCACCGGTTCCGCGCGTGCTGTTGATCGGTGATTCCTCGCTCGAAGGGATCAAGTTCTACTCGAGCTCGCAACGCGCTCTGCTCGGAATGGACTACCTCCTCGATGCGCAGTCGTGCCGCCGGCTGGTCCGGCCCTCGTGCCACGCCTTGACCGGCAACGTGCCGAACACCGCGCTCGAGGCCATTCGCGGCGCGCCCGGGTTGTTCGATGCGGTCGTCATCGGCACCGGCTACAACGAAGGCACTGCCCAGTTCTCGTTCGACTTCGATCAGGTCGTCGCCGCGGCACGAGACAAAGGCGCGGTGCGAATCGTGTGGATGACCTATCGACTTCGCGACGGGTTGACGCGGGGCGGCACGGACAACAACGGCTCGTACATCGTCAACAACGCAACCCTGCTCGCCAAGGTGGCCTCGGGCCTGTATCCGGACGTGACCATCGCCGACTGGCGCGCCTACACGGCTCCGGTCCGCAACTGGTTCGTCGCCGACGGGATCCACTATCAGCCGATCGGAGCGCTCGGCGCAGCCGACTACTTGTCGCGATGGATCGCCAACCTGTTCGGGCGACCGTGCCCGATGCCGATGTCGATCGGTGGCGCCATCGCTGACCCGTGCACCGCACCCGACGGGCAGTCCCCTCCCGACGTGCTGGCGCTGTATCCCTGACCAACCGTTCAAGGTTCATTCAAGAACGCGTTCCGCGCTTGCATGACCACTTTCAGCGGCATACGGTGCCGTACGTGGAACTCTTCTGGACCTACACGCCGTCCCCGGTAGACAGAAGCGCCGCCGAAGCATGGATCAGTTCGACGGATTGCACCATCGTCGACATGATCGCCATCGGCGAGCACTCACTTGCTACCACCGCCAACCGACACGACGGAGTGCGCATGCCCGCCGTCACCGTCAAACGCGACTGGGATCTGCGGTCCGACCTCGCCACGGCGATGGTCGGTCTGCGCCTGCAACTGCCACCCCCGGTCTGACCCTGCCCTACCCGAGCTTGGGCAGGCCGCGCTTCAAGTTGCGCAGGCCCTGGGCGATGCGTCGCTCGTTCTCGATGAGGGCGAAGCGCACGAACCCTTCGCCGCCGGGGCCGAAGCCGATGCCCGGCGACAAGGCCACCTCGCACTCGCGCACGAGGTGAGAGCAGAACTCGACCGAGTCCATCTCCGAGTACGCCTCGGGGATCGGCGCCCAGACGAACATCGAGCCCTTCGGCTTGGGGATGTCCCAGCCGATCCTCGACAGACCATCGATCAAGACGTCGCGCCTGCTCAGATACGTCGCACAGACCTCACGCGGATAGTCAGGCGCTTCGTTCATGGTGACCGTGGCGGCGATCTGGATGGGCTGGAACGTGCCGTAGTCGAGGTAGCTCTTCAGCTTGACCAAGGCCTGCACCACGTCGCTGTTGCCGACCAGGAACGCGCATCGCCAACCGGCCATCGAGAAGCTCTTGGTCATCGAGTACAGCTCGACGGCGCACTCCTTCGACCCCTCGGCCTGGAGGATGCTCGGCGGGCGATGACCGTCGAACCCGATGTCGGCGTAGGCGAAGTCGTGGACCACGATCATCTCCCGCTCGCGACAGAAGTCGACGACACGCTGCATGAAGTCGAGGTCGACGACGGCCCCGGTGGGGTTGTGCGGGAAGGAGATGACCAGCACCCGCGGCTTCGGCCAACCGATGTCGTAGGCCGTCGTCAGGCTGTCGAAGAAGTCGCCGGTGAAGTCGCCGCGCACCCGGGGGTCGGCGAGGTGGCGCATCGGAACCTGGCGGAGGTCGGCCCCGGCGAACAGCGGTCCGTAGATGTGGATCGGATAGCTCGGGCTGGGCACGATGGCGGCGTCGCCGCGGTCGAGCAGCACCCACATCAGGTGGCTGAACCCCTCCTTGGAGCCGATCGTGTTGGTGATCTCCGTCTCCGGGTCGAGCTGCACACCCCAGTTGCGCTCGTACAACGCGGCCGCGGCTTCGCGCAACTTGGGCAGGCCGCGGCTGACGGAGTAGCGGTGGTTGCGGCTGATGTGCGCGGCCTCGCCGAGCTTGTCGACGGCGATCTGCGGCGACGGGATGTCGGGGTTGCCGAACCCGAGGTCGATCACGTCGACGCCTGCGCGGCGTGCCTCGATCTTCAACCCATTGATGATCGTGAACACGTACGGGGGCAGGTTGGTGATTCGGCGGAACTCCATCACCACGAAACGCTACTGGGTCGTCACTTCCGGCGGGGCAC
>DATBKA010000220.1:0-2907 GCA_036556105.1 Ilumatobacteraceae bacterium
GACCACCGGCAAGGCGAAGAACGACCACAGCGGAGCACCGCCGCGGAATTCCTCGATCATCTCGTCCCACGGCTTGCTGGCGTAACTGTCCATGATCTGCCGGGTCCGTTTGGCGAGCACCGGAACCGCAATTCCGAGCGCCCCGTCGGGTCGCCTCTCGCGCACGAGGAGGTGGGCGAGGAGATCACGCGTCGACCAGTCGCCGCACAGGGTCGGCTCGTCCGGGCCCACGTCGGCGAAGGTGTCACACAGTTGCCGGCGTTCGTCAGCGGTGATCGTCATGGGCGCACGGTACCCGAGTGTCGTCAGATCGACGCTCCGACGGCGACCGGCGTTCCGCGGCGTGGTGGCAAGGTCAGCGTCATCACCAGTTCGGGGCCGTCGAAGTGGCTCCGGCGTGGCCAACCGGACTGCTTCAGCAGGGCCAGCACCGCCTCGTTCTCGGCCAGCACGGTTGCCGTGAAGTGGGTGACACCACTGCGGCGAGCGAGACGGGCCAACGCGGCGAGCAGGCAGGCGCCGAGGCCGAGACGTTGATGCGCGTCGTCGACCTCGACGGCGATCTCGGCATGCGTCGGGTCGTCCAGCGACTTGAAGTAGTGCGCCGAACCGACGAGCACGCCCGCGTCGTCGAACACACCCACCGCCTCGTGCCGTTCGTGGTCCACCGACGCCAGGTGGCGAATGGTGGTCGTCGAGATCTTCGACATCGGAGTCATGAAACGGAGGTATCGCGAGCGTGACGACATGCGGTCGTACAGCGCGGCGACGTTGTCGATGTCGGACGGGTCGAGAGCGCGCATCTGCACTGATTCGCCCTTGGTGGCGCACGGGGGGATGACCTGGCCGCGGTCGTGGCCGGCGTCGGTGCGCTCGATCATGCGTGACCCAACGCGTTGACACATCTGTGTATTCGCCATTGCAGCCGTGGCAGGTGTCACGGCGCGCTCGGTCAGTGATGCACCACGGGCGATGGCCGCGATCGTGATCGCGAATCCGGCCAACTGCACCGGCGACAACTTCTGGCCGAGCACGACCCAACCGAGCAACGCACCCGTCACCGGAGCAGCCAGACCGAGCAACGGTGGTGCCGCCGCCGGAAGGTTGCGGACACCACGGAACCACAGCACGAATGCCAGGGCGGTCGTCGCCCCACTGAGGTAGGCGAAGCCGCCGACGTTGCGCGAGGTGAGGGCGGGCAGTGACCCCTCGACGATGATCGCCACCGGCAGCAGAACGGCTCCGGCGACGACCATCTGCCACCCCGTCGCGGCCAGCCGATTCGGTGGGCTCGGCTGTCGCTTCGTCAGCACCACACCAAGGGCGAACGAGACATTGGCGGCGACGGCCAGCACGATGCCGAGTGAGTCGAGGTGCGCGCCCGGCCGGATCACGACCATGCTCACCCCGACGATGGCGATCGCGCCGACGAGCAGTTCCGTTGACCGCGGTCGTCGACCATTGATGACCCACGAGAACACCAGCACGAGCAACGGTTGGATCCCGCCGACTGCGGCCGCCACCCCGCCAGGCAACCGGTAGACGGCGCCGATCAGCAGCGGGAAGAACAGGCCGAAGTTGCACATCGCCAGCAGTGCAGTTCCGCTCCATGCTGCTCCGCGAGGCCGCCAGCGCGGGCCGGTGACGAGCCCGAGGGCGAGCAGCACCACGCCGGCCGGGAGAACACGGAAGGCGGCGACGAGCAACGGACGGCCCGCAGGCAGGAACTGGGTGACCGTCACGTACGTCGTACCCCACGAGATCGGCGCCAGCAGCGTTGTGATCGCCAACGATCTCGATGTGGTGCGTGTCGTCTTCATGGTCATTATCTTAATATTAAACTAATCAATGTCAAGAGGATCGGATAGCATCGCCGCATGGCACGCACTCCCACCGACGCAGTCGACCGGATCGTCGAGCAATGGCAGGAGGTCCGGCCCGACATCGACAGCACTCCGATTCACATCGTCGGCAGGGTGTCCCGCTTGTCGCGGCTTCTCGAACGGCGCCTCACCGAGAACTTCGCCACTCACGGCCTCGAGCAGTGGATGTACGACGTGCTGGCGACGCTGCGCCGCAACGGCGAGCCGTACCAGCTGACGGCCGGCGAGCTCGTCCGCCAGACGATGGTCACGACGGGCGCGATCACGAATCGGGTCGATCGTCTCATCGAACGAGGCCTCGTCGAACGCGAGGCCGGCAGCGACCGCCGCACCGTCATCGTTCGCCTCACGGCGGCGGGGCTGCGACTGGTCGACGACGTCGTGATCACCCACATGCGCACCGAGCGCGAAGCGCTGGCCTCGTTGTCGCCTCGACAGCAAGAACAACTCGCCGGCCTGCTGCGCCAAGCCCTGGTCGGGCTTGGCGATGCGCTCATTTGAACACGCCAATGGTGCCACTGGGCCTATGGGCGCTCACTCTGGCGAGTCAATCACAATGATTCGACCGCGCCGCGTTGTGGGTCCTCCTCCCCTATTGGCACGGGGCGTGACCCACGATCATGCAGAGTGCCGGAGACAAGAGTCTTCGGTGGAGCGGAAGCGTTGATCTGCGGGCCTCACGTGGTCGCCTGACCCGCAGGGAGCCAACGGCGAACCCCACGCCCCCAACCGCAACATGGCGGCGCTGGTCCTGATTGGCCTGTTGACCGATCCCGCTCGACGTCCGTCGTGTCTCAACGACAGGGAGAAATCACCATGTCTCGAAAGCTTCTGCTTTCCAGCATTTCCATCGCGGCCGCAGCCTCGCTGATCGGCGTGGGTGCGTACGCAAAGTTCAGCGATAGCGAGCAGACTGCGACACACTCCATCGCGGCCGGCACGTTGGACCTGAAGATCCTCAACGGCGAGCAGCCAGACAGCAGCTACCCGGAGTACGCGCCGATCTCAGTGACAAACGCCAAGC
>DATBKA010000221.1:0-10640 GCA_036556105.1 Ilumatobacteraceae bacterium
AAACCCGACGTCGACATGATCGAGGGATTGTCGCCGGCGATCTCGATCGACCAGAAGTCGGCCAGCCGCAACCCGCGCTCGACCGTCGGAACCATCACCGAGGTCTACGACTACCTCCGCCTGCTCTATGCCCGCATCGGCATCCAGCACTGCCCGAACGACGGCACCAGGTTGCAGCGCCAGACCCCCCAGCAGATCGTCGACCGCATCCTGCTACTGCCCGACGGCACGCGGTTCCAGGTGCTGGCGCCGGTCGTCCGCGGTCGGAAGGGCGACTACGACACGCTGCTCCAAGATCTCACCAGTCAGGGCTACGTGCGTGCTCGCGTCGACGGCGAGATCGTCGACATCGCCGAGTTCCTCAAGCGCGATGCGCGGCTGGCGCGGTACGAGCAGCACAAGATCGAGGTGATCATCGACCGGCTGGTGCGTCGCGATGGCATCGAGCGGCGCCTCACCGACTCGTTGGAGACCGCGTTGAAGCTTGCCGACGGCGTGGCCGAGGTCGAGTTGATGGCAGGGGAGGGCGTCGACGGCGAGACGCTCACGTTCAGCCAGCACCTCGCTTGTCCGAAGTGCGGAACCAGCTACGACGAGCCGGCGCCGCGCAACTTCTCGTTCAACTCGCCGTACGGGGCGTGCGAGGCATGTGACGGGCTCGGCACCACGTTCGAGGTCGATCCCGAGCTGGTCATCCCCGACCCCGACCTGTCCATCAACGCCGGGGCGATCGCCCCGTGGCGCACGTCGCACACGCAGTACTTCACGCGCATGCTCGAGGCAGTCGCCGCCGCCTACGACCTCGACCTCGACGCGCCATACCGAACGTTCACGGCCAAGCAGCAGAAGGTCATCCTTCACGGCGTCGACGGCAACCTCAAGGTCAAGTACCGCAACCGCTACGGCCGCACCCGCGAGTACTCGACGGCCTACGAAGGCGTCATCCCGTGGTTGAACCGCCGCCGGCAAGGGGCGGAGAGCGACTGGTCGCGCGAGCAGTACGAGGGTTACATGCGCGAGGTCCCGTGCACGGCGTGTGGTGGGGCGCGGCTGAAGCCGGCCACGCTCGCGGTCACGGTCAACGACAAGAACATCGCCGAGGTCTGCGACATGGCCATCGGCGAATCCGCCAAGTTCCTGGCCGCGCTCGAGCTCAGCGAGCGCGATCGACTGATCGCCGAGCGGGTGACGAAGGAGATCAATGCTCGGCTCGGGTTCCTGCTCGACGTCGGTCTCGACTACCTCAGCCTGTCACGGTCGGCCGCCACCCTCGCCGGCGGCGAGGCTCAGCGCATCCGCCTCGCCAGCCAGATCGGCTCTGGTCTGGTGGGCACGCTGTACGTTCTCGACGAGCCGTCGATCGGGCTGCACCAGCGCGACAACCGGCGCCTGATCGACACGCTGCTGCGGCTGCGCGACCTCGGTAACACCGTGCTCGTCGTCGAGCACGACGAAGACACGATCCGCGAGTCCGACTGGATCGTCGACATCGGCCCGGGTGCCGGCGAGCACGGTGGCGACGTCGTGTACAGCGGTCCGGTGAAGGGCATCACCAAGGTCCAGCAATCGATCACCGGGCAGTACCTCGCCGGCAAGAAGTCGATACCGGTACCGCAACAGCGGCGGCAGCCGGGCTTGCAGTGGCTGGAGGTCAAGGGGGCACGGCAGCACAACTTGCGCAACATCGACGTTCGCATCCCCCTCGGCTGCTTCGTGGCGATCACCGGTGTCAGCGGCAGCGGCAAGAGCACGCTCGTCCGCGACATCCTGCTGCCGGTCTTGATGCAGAAGATCTACAAGTCGAAGATGGCGGCCGGCAAGCACAAGTCGATCGTCGGCATCGACTACCTCGACAAGGTCATCGACATGGACCAGTCGCCGATCGGTCGCACGCCGCGCTCGAACCCGGCCACCTACACGGGCGTGTTCGACAACATCCGCAAACTGTTCGCCACCACCGCGGAGGCCAAGGTTCGCGGCTACATGCCAGGTCGGTTCAGCTTCAACGTGCAAGGCGGGCGATGCGAGGCGTGTGCCGGCGACGGCACGATCAAGATCGAGATGCACTTCCTCCCCGACGTGTACGTGCCGTGCGAGGTCTGCAAAGGCGACCGGTACAACCGCGACACCCTCGACATCGCGTTCAAGGGCAAGAACATCGCCGAGGTGCTCGACATGCCGATCTCCGAGGCCGTCGACTTCTTCGCCAACCAGCCGGCGATCGGTCGGCACATGCAGACGTTGCTCGACGTCGGGCTTGGCTACGTGCGGCTCGGCCAACCGGCGCCGACGTTGTCCGGCGGAGAAGCCCAGCGCGTCAAGCTGGCCAGTGAGTTGGCCAAGCGATCGACGGGCCACACCATCTACCTCCTCGACGAGCCGACGACCGGCTTGCACTTCGACGACGTGCGCCGGCTGCTGACGGTGTTGTCACGACTGGTCGACCAGGGCAACACGGTGTTGATCATCGAGCACAACCTCGACGTCATCAAGACGGCGGACTGGTTGATCGACCTCGGCCCCGAGGGAGGCAGCGGCGGTGGCACGATCGTCGCCGAGGGAAGCCCCGAGCACGTGGCCACCTTCGATGGCAGCCACACCGGGCGCTTCTTGCGACCTCTGCTCTGCTAGACCACGCCGGTGAGCATCGCTGAGACGGCGGTAGACCGAGCCAGTCTGCAGCGACGCACGATCACCACGCTGCGGCTGATGCAGGTTCCCGGGCAGGCCGCGACTGCGGGAGTCGTGGCGGTGTTGGCGTTGTTCGTCGGCGACCTGTTGGGCGACGACCGATTCGCCGGCTCGGGCAACGCTGCATTCACTCTGGGCTCGGCACTGATGGCCCCCTCGTTCTCGGCGTTCAGCCGGCGGCGCGGCCGGCGCCCGGCGATGACGACCGCGCTCGTGATCGGCGCCTGCGGCGCCGCGGTTGCTGCATTCGGCGGGCAGATGCGCTGGGTGTGGTTGCTGCTCGCCGGCATGGTGCTCTTCGGTGGGGCCCAGGCTGCGTCGTTGCAGGGCCGGTTCGTCGCCGCTGATCTCGCCGAACCGGGAGAGGGCCCGACAGCAATTGCCGCCGTCGTGTGGTTGGGCACGCTCGGCGCCGTCTTCGGCCCCGTGCTGACACCGGTGTGGAAGCGACTCGCCCCGCACGTCGGGCTGGAGCCGAGCGTCGGGCCGATCGCGATCGCCTCGGTGCTCGCCTTGGTGGCCGCGGCGATCGTGTGGTGGCGGCTTCGCCCCGATCCGCTGGAGGTGATCGGCGGCATCGACCCGGCGGCGACCCGAGTCCACCCGCTGCGAACGGTCCAACGCTCGTGGGGCGTGATCGCCCAATCGCGCAACGTCCAGCTCGGCTTGGCGGCGATGGTCATCGTCCAGGCGGCGATGGTCGCCGTGATGACCATGACCCCGCCGCACATGCGCGACCACCACCAGGGCGACTCGTCCGCGTACGTCATCGCCTTGCACATCGCCGGGATGTATGGGCTGGCTCCGTGGGTGGGCAAGTTCGTGAAGCGCGTTCGTCCCGATCGCGCCATCGTCGTCGCCGGGGTCGTGCTGTCGTGCGGCACTGCAGCGTCTGTGCTGGCCGGGTACCACCGCCCGTTGATCTTCATCGGGCTGTTCCTGCTCGGGCTGGGCTGGAACATCGGCTTGATCGCCGGCAGCTCACTCGTCTCCAGCTCGGTCGCGCCGGTTGATCGTGTCGAGGTGCAAGGCACGGCGGATCTGCTGATGAGCTTCTGCGGAGGATGCGCTGCGTTCGGCTCCGGGTTCGTCAAGCGCGCCTGGGGCTTCCATCTACTCGCCAATGGAGCCAGCCTGGTCGCCCTGGCGTTGTCGGTCTACGCGGCGACGATGGTGTTCAGCTACCGCGAAGGCGCTTACTCAGTTCGTTGAGACGCTGCTTCTCGGCCTTGGTGAGCGAGTCCATCCCGCCGGCGCTGATCTTGTCGAGCAGGGCATCGAGCTCGGTGTGATCGTTGACGCTTGCCGGGGTGCCGGCCCACGGCCCGGAGACGACCGCCGGGCGGCTGCGGCTGCTGCGTCGTTGTCGCGGCTGACGGTTGCGATGGGGGAGCGCGAGCTTGGGGATCCATCGGTAGGCATCGAGCATCCCGACTGACCTTCCGGCGAGCGCTCCGACGACCAAGGAGACGATGAAGAACAGCAATCGCCGGTTGGCCCGGTCGCCGGCAAGTTGCAGTACCTCGGCCGCCACGTACACGGCGCCGAGGACCCACGCCGGGATCCCAAAGAAGAAGCGGACGTTCGGGTACTCGGCGACGAACGTGAGCAGCACGACGAGCTGGACCGTGTGCACGCCGGCTTGCGGGAGGTCGAGTGCCACGCCGACGAACCCCGGGATGACGATGATCATCACCAGGTACCAGGCCATGCGGGTGCGACCGACCTGCTCCTCGAGTCGTGAGCCGAAGTACCACAGGACGGCGATGGAAACGATCACCCACAGCAGTGCCTGGTCGAGCCCATTGGCCAGCGGCCACGTGATCACACGCCAGATCTGGCCGGAGCGCACCTCGTCGGCGATCAGTGCCAGCTTGATCAGACGCGTCTTGTCGATCGCGTAGAAGATCACCGAGGCGGCGCAGAGCACACCGAGAAACGCAGCCGAGCCGATGTCGACCCTGCCGACCCGGAACCAGGGATCGTTCGGTCCCCGCCGGTTCGGTTTGGAGTAGGCAAATCGGCCAGCCACGGGGGCAAACCCTACCGCGGGTCAGGGTGTGATCGGCCTAGCCTCGAACGTGATGGTGCAGCGTCCGCCGACCGGATCGATTCCTGATACGCCAGGCTCGTATCAGTTCAAGGACGCGCTCGGCCGGGTGATCTACGTCGGCAAGGCGGCCAGCCTCCGGCAGCGGCTCTCCAACTACTTCCAGGACCCGCGCAACATGCATCCGCGCACCGCGCAGATGGTGGCGACGGCGGAGTCGGTCGAGTGGATCGAGGTGCGCAACGAGGTCGAGGCGTTGATGCTGGAGTACAGCCTCATCCAGCAGCACCGACCGCGGTTCAACGTGCGCCTGCGCGACGACAAGAGCTACCCGTTCCTTGCGGTGACGTTGGACGAGCAGTTCCCGCGAGCCCTGGTGATGCGCGGTCGCAAGCGCAAGGGAACGCGCTACTTCGGGCCGTATGCCCACGCCTACGCAATCCGCGACACGCTCGATCTTCTGCTGCGCAGCTTCCCGATTCGCACGTGCAGCCCGGGCAAGTTCAACGAGCATCAACGCCTGGGTCGACCGTGCCTGCTGTACCACATCGAGAAGTGCAGCGGGCCGTGCGTCGGCGAGATCGAGGAACCGGAGTATCGCCAACTCGTCATGGAGCTGTGCGACTTCCTCGAGGGCGACACCGACCAGATCGTCAAGCGACTCGGTGTCGAGATGCGCGCCGCCTCGAACGAGATGGAGTACGAGCGCGCCGCCCGATTGCGTGACCGGCTCGCCGCGGTGCACCGGGCGATCGAGAAGCAGCAGATGGTCGCCGAGCGCAACGAGGACGTCGATGTGATCGGCATCGCCGAGGACGATCTCGAGGCAGCCGTGCAGATCTTCTACGTGCGCCGTGGCCGAGTCGTCGGCCGCAAAGGGTTCGTGGTCGACAAGGTCGAAGAGCTCACCCCGGGCGGCCTGGTCGACCGAGTGCTCGAAGCGCTGTACGGCGACGAGCCTCCGCTCGGTGTGCCCAAGCAGGTTCTGGTGCCCGTCGAGCCTGACGACCGCCCAACGTACGAGGAGTGGCTGACGCACCTTCGGGGATCACGCGTGCAGATCCGCGTGCCGATGCGCGGCGACAAGCGCGTGCTGCACGAGACGGTGACGCGCAACGCCAAGGAGGAGTTCACTCGTCATCGTCTGCGCCGCGCCGGCGACCACAACGCCCGCAGCCGCGCTCTGACCGAGTTGCAGGATCTCCTCGCCCTGCCCGAGGCGCCATTGCGGATCGAGTGCTACGACATGGCTCACTTGCAGGGCAGTGACTACGTGGGGTCGATGGTGGTGTTGGAAGACGGCCTTCCCAACAAACGCGAGTACCGACGCTTCAAGATCCGCGACGTTCCCGGCAACGACGACTATGCGGCGATGGAAGAAGTGCTGACGCGTCGTCTCACCGCATACCTCGACGAGCGCGACCGTCCGCTCGGCGAGCCCGGTCAGCGCCCCGGCAAGTTCTCCTATCCACCCCAGTTGCTGCTCGTCGACGGTGGCAAGGGCCAGCTGGCCGTGGCGGAGCGAGTCGTGCGCTCTCTCGGCCTCTACGACGAGATCCCGATCGCCGCGCTGGCCAAGCGGTTCGAGGAGGTCTACACGCCCGGGCGCACCGAGCCCGTCGACATCCCCCGCGGCAGCGAGGCGCTGTTCATGCTGCAGCGGATCCGCGACGAAGCACACCGCTTCGCCAACACGTTCCACCGCGAGTTGAGGGGCAAGCGGATGACGACCAGCGCGCTCGACGGCATCCCCGGGCTCGGCGAGTCGCGCCGGAAGAAGCTCGTCCAGGTGATGGGCGGGGTCAACGCCGTCAAGAAGGCGTCGCTCGACGAGCTGAAGGCGCAGTCGTTCCTCCCTGATGCGGTGGCCGAAGCCGTCTACTCCAAGTTTCACCAGGGCACTACGTCGTCTTCGTCGTCTTGACGCCCGGCACCCGAGCCGAGACGTCGGAGCAACTGCTCGGCCGCTCGTTGCTCGGCGAGGTACCGGTTCCGGGCAACGAGGTGTGGCGGCAAGCGAGGCGGAGCGGTCTGAACCGCTTCCTTGCTCCCTGGCGCGTCATGGCCAAGAGGCGTCCGATTCGTCCCCAGTCGTAGCCGTTGACCCGCGCCAGCGCGACCGCGCTCGGATGCGGCCGGTCATGGAGCCGGGGAAGAACATCACATCCTGCGGAACGGAAACTGGCGTTACCGTGCCGGGTGCTGGGGTTGTCGACTCGAGAATTCTGAACCATTCCCCGGAGGACTGCGCCGGAGACGCCGAGCGACTTCTACGCTCCAAGGCGTGAGCGACCCGCAGGACACGAACCTGTGGGAGACCCACGCCTCGTGGTGGATCGAGGGGTTCACGGACGGCGCCGACCCGGAGTACGAGGAGCAGATCCTCCCGCTGGTCGCCGCGGAGCTGGCCGGAGCAACGCGTGTGCTCGATGTCGGGTGCGGCGAGGGGCAGATCACCCGCCTGGCGGCGCGCCTTGGTGCCGAGGCGGTCGGCGTCGATCCGACGTGGAACTGCATCAGCGTCGCCGCAGCACGCGGAGGCGCAACGTTCGCCCGCGCAGAGGCTGCTGCGCTTCCGTTCGCCGACGGATCGTTCGACGCAGTCGTCGCCTGTTTGGTCTTCGAGCACATTCGCGACGTCGAGGCGGCGATCGCCGAGGTGGCGCGCGTGCTGCAGCCGCGCGGCAGGTTCTGCTTCTTCTTGAACCACCCGCTGCTGCAAACCCCGAACAGCGGCTGGATCGACGACCACATCCTCGATCCGCCCGAGCAGTACTGGCGGATCGGTCCGTACCTCGTCGAGCTGGAGTGCGACGAGGAGGTCGAGAAGGACGTGTGGATTCCGTTCATCCATCGGCCGCTCAGCCGGTACGTCAACGCGCTCGCCGAGAACGGACTGTTGGTCGAGCGGATGTTGGAGCCCGCTCCGCCCGACGGATTCCTGGCGATCGCAACCGAGTACGCCGCCGCGGCGACGATCCCGCGACTCCTGTATCTGCGTACGCGCAAGGTGTAGGCAATACCATCGAGGTCAGTGGCCGACATCGTGCTGATCACCGGACTGTCCGGGGCCGGGCGATCCGGAGCCGCGGCGGTGCTCGAAGACCTCGGCTGGTACGTGATCGACAACCTCCCGACCTCACTCGTCGACACGATCGTCGAGCTTGCCAGCAAACCGGGCAGCGACATCGAGCGGCTGGCCCTCGTCGCCGGCCGTCAGCACGTCGACGTCTTGCCCAAGGTCGCTGCGCTACGCGGCGACGGTCATCGGGTGCGCATCCTCTTCCTCGACGCGTCGACTGCGGTGTTGGTCAAGCGCTACGACCTGTCGCGGCGCAAGCACCCCCTCGACGCCGAGGCAGGTGGCCTCGTCGAAGCGATCGAGCTCGAGCGCAGCCTGCTCGACCCGGTGCACAGTGGCGCCGATCTCGTGATCGACACGTCGGAGCTGAACATCCACCAGCTCAAGAAGAAGCTGATCGCCGCATTCGACGAGAGCGGCGAGAGCAATCGACTGCAGATCGCCGTCGAGAGCTTCGGCTACAAGTACGGCCTTCCCCTCGATGCCGACATCATCATGGATGTCCGCTTCCTCCCGAACCCGCACTGGGAGGATGACTTGCAACCACTGACGGGGCACGATCCGGCAGTGCGGGACTACGTGCTCGAGCGGTCACAGGCGTCACGCTTCCTCGATCAGTTCGAGGCGATGATGGTCGCCCTCGTGCCGGCGTACGAGGCGGAGGGCAAGAGCTATCTGACGATTGCCATGGGCTGCACTGGTGGGCGGCATCGCAGCGTTGCCGTCGCCGAGGACTTCGCCGCCCGCCTGCGGGCTCGCGGCATCGCCGTGACCACGAACCACCGCGACATCGCCCGTTGATGCAAACACGTCAACAGAACGGTTCAAAGGGAATCGGACAGTTTTCTCGCTCACGACTACTCTGAGACTGACCGCGGCGAGAAAGGACCCCTCATGACTCTGCGTGTTGGTATCAACGGTTTCGGACGAATCGGACGCAACTTCTTCCGAGCCGCCAAGCAGCGCGGCGCCGACATCGACTTCGTGGCCATCAATGATCTCGGCGAGTACAAGGAGATGGCTCACCTGTTGAAGTACGACTCGGTGCTGGGCGTGCTGCCCTACACGGTCAAGGTCGAGAAGGACGGCATCTCCGTGGACGGCGACGTGCTCAAGGTGTTCTCCGAGCGCGATCCGAAGAACCTCCCGTGGGGCGACCTCGGCGTCGACGTCGTCATCGAGTCGACGGGTCACTTCAACAAGCGCGACGCGGCCGCGGCCCACCTCGCCGGTGGCGCGCCACTGGTCATCGTCTCCGCGCCGTGCGATGGTGCCGACGCGACGATCGTGTTCGGCGTCAACCACAAGGATCTCGACGTCAAGACGCAGAAGGTGATCTCCAACGCCAGTTGCACGACGAACTGCTTCGTTCCCATGGTCAAGGTGCTCGACGACACATTCGGCGTCGAGCAGGGGTTGATGCAGACGGTGCACGCCTACACCGGCGACCAGAACCTCGTCGACGGCCCCCATCGCGACTACCGGCGGGCCCGCGGTGCCGCCATCAACATCGTGCCGACGTCGACCGGCGCGGCCCGGGCGACGAGCCTTGTGCTCACGTCGATGAAGGGTCGTCTCGACGGAACTTCGCTGCGTGTCCCCGTTCCGACCGGATCGATCGTCGACTTCACCGCCAACCTTCGCAAGCCGGCCACCGTCGACCAGGTCAACGCGGCGTTCAAGAAGGCCGCGGCCAGTGGGCCGCTGAAGGGGATCATTCGCTACTGCGACGAGCCGATCGTCTCCAGCGACATCGTCACCGATCCGCACAGCTGCATCTTCGACTCCGGTCTGACGATGGCCATGGGCACGATGGTCAAGACACTCGGTTGGTACGACAACGAGTGGGGCTACTCCAACCGCTTGATCGACACGGCGCTGTACGCCGGCTCGAAGCTGCCCAAGAAACGCGCCCGCACGTGAGCGTCCGCGGCATCCCGACGCTCGACGACCTCGGCGATGTGCGCGGCAAGCGAGTGCTCGTTCGCACCGATTTCAACGTGCCGATGGAGAGCGGTGCGATCACCGACGACTTCCGCATCCGCAGCGCCATCCCGACCATCGAGTGGCTGACAAGCCGTGGCGCCCACGTCGTCACGGCATCGCACCTCGGCCGTCCCAAGGGACAGCCGAACCCGAAGTACTCGATGGATGCAGTGCGGGCGCGCCTCGCCGAGCTCGCCCCGGGCGTCGAACTGATGGAGAACCTGCGCTTCGACGCTCGTGAGGAGGGCAACGACCCGACGTTCGTCGCCGAGCTCGTCAAGGGGATCGACGCGTACGTCGACGACGCCTTCGGCGCCTGCCACCGGGCTCACGCCTCGATCGTCGGCCCGCCGAAGACGTTGCCGTCGGCGATGGGTCTCTTGATGCAGCGCGAAGTCGAGGTCCTCCTCGGGTTGCGCAACGACCCGAAGCGGCCAGTCGTGGCGGTACTCGGTGGGGCCAAGATCAGCGACAAGCTCGGCGTCGTGGAGGCGCTGTTGAGCGTCGTCGACTCGCTGGTCATCGGTGGCGCGATGTGCTTCACGTTCCTTGCCGCCACTGGTCATCCGATCGGCGACTCGCTGTGGGAGCCCGAACATGTCGACACCTGCCGGCGCCTGTTGGCGGAGTCCGCGTCCGGTGGCAAGGCCATCCATCTGCCGGAGGACCTCGTCGGTGTCGATTCGTCGGGCAACTTGGCGACGTTCGGCATCAACCTTCCCGACGGAGCCAAGGGACTCGACATCGGGCCCGGCACGGCTGCGGCGTTCAGCGACGTCATCCTCGAGGCGCGCACCGTGTTCTGGAACGGCCCGATGGGCATGTTCGAAG
>DATBKA010000222.1:0-5608 GCA_036556105.1 Ilumatobacteraceae bacterium
GAGGGTGCCGTGCTGCGCGAGGTCCGCGAAGAGGTCGGCATCGAAGTCGACAACGTGCGCTACTGGGGCAGCCAGCCGTGGCCGTTCCCGCACAGCCTGATGGTCGGCTTCACCGCTGAGTGGAAGGCCGGCGAGATCGACATCGACCCGGCAGAGATCGTCGACGCGCGTTGGTTCACCCGCGACGAACTCCCGCCCGTGCCGCCGCCGATCTCGATCGCCCGCAAGCTGATCGACGCTTGGCTGGCTGCTTAGCTGAGATGCTTGGCGAAGAAGTCGAGGATGATCTCCGCGCGCTGGCGGCGATGCACCGGCGACCCGCTGCGGGACAGCTCGTGGCCTTCACCCGGGAAGCGGTAGAACGTGACGTCCTTGCCGAGCAGGCGCATGGCGATGAACAGTTCCTCGGCCTGGATGATGGGGCAGCGGTAGTCCTGCTCGCTGTGGATGATCAACATCGGGATGTTGATGTCGCGCACGAAGCGGATCGGTGAGATGCGCTCGTACTCCTCCGGCGCGTCGAGCACGCTCGGGCCGATCTCGACACGGAACACCGTGGCGATGTCGCTGCCGATCTCTTCGGTGATCATGTTGTTGACGGCGCGCTCGCTGCAGATCGCCTTGAAGCGGTCGCCGTGCCGGCCGGCCAGCCACGTGGCCATGTAGCCGCCATAGCTGCCGCCGAGCATGCCGACGCGGTCGCGGTCGCAGAACGGGTACCGCTCGAGCGCGGTGTCGAGCACAGCAAGAAGGTCTTCGACGTCGACGCTGCCCCACCCGGATCCCGGCGCCGTCTTGTGCAGCGGGCCGAGGATCGACTGGCCCCACGCCTGCTCGCGGCCCGAGCCACCGCGCGGGTTGCTCATGATCACGACGAAGCCGGCGGACGCTTGCACCTGTGCCTCGTCGAACAACGTCTCGCCGTATTGCGTGTGCGGACCGCCGTGCACGTTGAGCAGGACCGGATACGAGGCGGACGCGTCGAAGCCCTCCGGGCGCATGATCCACGCGTCGATCTCGGCGCTTCCGTCGGTGCTCGGCACGGCGAAGCGCTCCCACGTGTGTGGCTTGGCCAGCGCACGGTAGGAGTCGGTGAACGACGTGAGGCGCCGCGCTCCGCCATCGGTGACGATGAAGATGTCGCTGACCGCGTCGACAGCGTTCGCTGCGAACGCGATCGTTCCGGCCGCGGCATCGAAGGAGTTGATGGTCATCGCCCCGCTGGTGAGGGCCTTCGGCGCCGAGCCATCGAGACCGACGGTGAACAAGTGGGTCTGGCCACGGTCTTCCGCCGCGGACAACAGCGTGGAGTCGTCGAGCCACACGACGTGTGTGCCGCCGGCCGTGGTCTCGAAGGTCCGATCGAGCTGGCGTGACACCCACTGGTGCTCGCCGCCGTCGACCGGCATGACCGCGACGTGCACGTTCTGCGGATAGGTGCTGCTGTCGTCGACACCGGCGAACGCCACCTTCGTTCCGTCCGTGGACACGACGGGAGATCCGTAGACGCCGGTCTGGGCGGTCAACGCCTTGACCTCGCCGTCGAGCGACACGGAGTAGAGATCGGAGGCGAAGTCGAGGTCCCAGGTGTCGTGGCGCTGCGAGCCGACGACCAATCCGGAGGAATCGGGCTTCCAGTTGATGCCGCTGTGCTGGAACTCACCAGGGGTGAGGTTGCGCGGCTCGCCCGTGCCGTCGGCGGCGACGACGTAGACGTGTAGCGGCCGGTCGAAGGTCCAGCCGACATCGTCGAGCTTGGTGAAGAAGCGCTCGATCTTGCGCGGTGCTTGCCAGCTCTCGTCTTCAGCGTCGTAACGCTCGTCGCGGGTACGACTGGTGAACGCGATCCATCGCCCGTCGGGGCTCCACTTGACCTCGTCGACCCCTCCCTTCATGGTGGCAACGGTGCGCGTCTCGCCGGAGGCGGCGATCGGGAGCACATGCAACGTGCTGTCGTCCTTCTTCTCGCCGCGCCGCGACACGAAGGCCAGGAATTGACCGTCGGGGCTCCAGGCCGGGCCGCCGTCGAAGTCGCCACCGGTGACAGCCCGGGGCGCCGTCGAGCCGTCAGTGGCGGCCAGCCAGACCTGAGAGAACGTCTTGTTCTTGGTCATGTTGATACGGCTGACCGTGAAGGCGACGGTCGCCCCGTCAGGCGACACCACCGGCCCGCGGGCGTTGACGATGTTGCCGATGATCCGTTCGGCGATCTTGGCGTGCTTGCTGAGCTCCTTGCCGGAGTCGTTGCTCTGATTCGTCATGGACGCGACCCTAACGGGGCTATGACACGATGCGGAGATGGAAACGAGCGACTTTCTGGCAGCCCTCGAACGCGACTCGGCAGCCTTCCTCGACGCTTGCGAAGTCGCCGGGCTCACGACCCCGGTGGCCTCGTGCCCTGGGTGGAACGTCGCCGATCTGCTGTGGCATCTCACCGAGGTCCACGACTTCTGGCGGACCATCGTGGCCGAGCGGCGGTCGACCTGGGAGGGGTACGAACAACCGCCCAGGCCTGTGCCCGAAGGTCTTCCGGCGATGTTCCGGCACGGCCGCGACGCGCTACTCGAGACCCTCACGAATGTCGATCCGGCGACCGCACTGTGGACGTGGTCGGACAACAAGACTGCCGGCTTCGTCATCCGGCGCATGGCCCAAGAGACTGGTGTGCACCTGTGGGACGCCGCGGCGGCCGCCGACGTCGTCAATCCCATCGATGCCGTGCTGGCGAGTGACGGGATCGACGAGTTCCTCAGCTACTTCCTCAACGACACGGCGGAGGGCGCTGCGCCGGTCGACGGCTCGGTGCACATCCACTGCGCCGACGTGCCCGGCGAGTGGACGATTCGTCCAGGTGAGGGCGAAGGCTTCGACGTGACCCGCGAGCACGCCAAGGGAGACTGCGCGATCCGTGGCTCGGCCAGCGACATCCTGCTGGCGCTGTGGCGGCGAGTTCCCTTGTCGGTGTGCGACATCGTCGGCGACGCCGATGTCGCCACCCGCTTCATCGCTCACACCAACCTCGAATGACCGTTGCGTTTGACGACTGCTGCCCCGTATCGGTGCAACAGTCGTCAAACGCGAGGGTATGCCGGGGTGATCAGCGGCGCGAGAGCACCTGTTGGACGAGATCGTCGAACAGGCCGAGGTGATCGTCGCGGTGCCGGAGCAGCTCGGGATGCCACTGCACGCCGATCACGGCGGGAGCCTGTTCGATCTCGATGGCCTCGATCTGCCCCTCGTGGTTGCGACCGACGACGCGAACGCCGCGGCCGAGCCGATCGATGACCTGGTGATGCAGCGAGTTCACGCCGACGATGTCAGTTCCGAGGATCTTGGCGAGCCGCGAGCTCGGGTCGATGTCGACGTGGTGGACGTCCTGGTTGTAGAGCTCGATGCGCATGTGGTCGTCGACGTGCTGCACGAGCGTGCCGCCGAGGGCGACGTTGAGCACCTGGATCCCTCGGCACGTCGCCAGCGTCGGGACGTTGGCGTCGACGGCGGCGCGGGTGATCGCCAGGTCGGCCGCGTCGCGCACCAGGTCCGTCGGGCCGAGCATCGGCTCGGGTGCGGCGCCGTAGTTGGTCGGGTCGACGTCGCACCCACCGGTGATGACGAGCGCCTCGACCAAGTCGAGCATCGCCACGGCGTCATCCGGCTCGACGATGGGCAACAGCACGGGCAGCCCACCCGCCTTGCGAACCGCCTTCACGTACGGCGCGCTGGCGATGTAGTGGTACGACCCGTCGCCATCCTCTCCTGTGATCAGTTCGAGATGAGCGGTGATGCCGATCCGTGCCGGCCGATCCGAGTCGGCGACCATCAGACGATCTCGAACAACCGGTCGAGCTCCCAATCGGTCACGCCTGTCGCCATCGGGTCGCCGCCCGTCGTGTGGAACATCAGCCATTCCCATCGACGCGTGTTGACCCAGTAGTCGCAGAAGTCAGCACCGAGCACTGCCGGCAGCAAGGTGTCGGACTTCATCGCCTCGGTGGCCTTGCCGATGGTGTTCGGCAGGTGCGGATAGCCGGCGGGCAAGCCCCAACTGGTGACGGTCATCGGCGCGGGCGGCTCGATCGACTGCTCGATGCCGGCCAGCCCACCGGCGAGGACCGCGGCAAGGACGAGATACGGGTTGGCGTCGCCGCCGGCGACCCGGTTCTCGATGCGCGCCGCCTTCGGCGATCGCGACAGGACACGCACCGCAGCCGACTTGTCGTCTTCACCCCACGAGGCAACGGTTGGTGCCGCCGCGAAGCCGACGAGGCGACGAAACGAGTTGACATTCGGACAGAAGATCGATGTGGCCGCGGGCATCGTTGCGATCAGCCCGCCGATCCAGTGCCGGGTCAACTCGGACATTTCGTCGCCCTCACCCGCGTAGAAGACGGGCACGCCATCGCGCGTCAGCGAGTGGTGGACGTGCAGGCCGTTGCCGTACTCGTGGCTTGGCTTGGCCATGAACGTGACCGAACAGCCCTGCTCCGACGCCACTTCACGCAGCACCTGCTTCGTGCGCACGACGTGGTCGCACGCCGTGATCGGGTCTGCGGGATCGAAGTTCAGCTCGAACTGACCCGGGCCGGCCTCGTCGTGCCAGCCCTCGATCGGGATACCCAGGCTCTCCAGGCGCAGCAGCACGGCGTCGATCAGGCGCAACTGTTGGCGCGAGTTGTAGTGCAGGTAGCTGACGGGGGCGTGGTGCGACATCGGCGACAGGTTGCGCATCTTCTTCGAGCGAGCGTCGCGGTACGACTCACGGAACACCATCGCCTCGACCTCGAATGCGGCCTTGGCGGCGAGTCCGTGGGTGGCCAGCCGCGCTGTGATCTCACGCAGCTTCGAACGCGGGCAGACCGGGACCGCGTTTCCGTCGAGGTCGACGATGTCGCACAGCACGTTCGCCGTGCTGGGACGGTCGGGGGCGACGACCAGCGTCGACAGGTCGGGCTTCTGGTGGAAGTCGCCCAACGCATCGCGGCGCCAGTCGTCCCACCACACGAGGAACGGCGCGCCCCCGATGTCGTAGCCGAGGATCAACTCGGTGATGGCATTGCCGAGCGGGAGTGAGGCGGTGAACTTGTGCGTCGAGAGGTACTTGCCGATCACCAGTCCGTCGATCGAGATCCCCTCGGTCTTGACCCACTTGATCCCGCGCTCTTCCAACCACGCGGTCGCGGCAGCGGGGTCCACGGTCAGCCTCCGAGCATCCAGGCGAGCGAGCGGCCGGTGAGCTCGCCGAGGTGAGCCAACTTGCCGACGGCGAACAGCTTCCCGTCGAGCAGGTCCTGCCCGAGCACGGTGTTGCCGCAGAACACGTTGAGCAACGCGTGCTCGCCGCCGTGCAACTCGTACTCCGCCGGTGGCTCGCCGAGTGTCAGCTCGGTACCGTCGTCGGTGCACACGACGCGGATCGATCGGGGCACCCGGGGGCTTTCGCTGGCGAACTCGAAGAAACGCCGCGCCTCGTCCTGCCAGCTGTCGTGCGGTGGTTCGAGCAGCTTCCCGACGGTGAGGGCCAACTTCAGATGTCGCACGGCGCCGCTGACCTTCGGCTTCGGCGGGTTGGCGTCGGCGAGCGTGTTGAGGTCGGCGGAGATCACGACAT